>CAYQDH010000115.1:0-6012 GCA_964416075.1 uncultured Anaerolineales bacterium
GACGGTGGACGGGAATACCAACTTGGCTGTCGCCGCGAAATTGGCGCCAGAAGCTATTGACTTATGACAAGGTTGGGCGTATAATACATCCGGTTGTAGGTAATCGACTCTTCCGACAAGGATTGGGTCGGTAGAGGCGAAAAACGAGAACCAATAAGAGAATGGAAACACACAGTAGTAGCGAAAATTCCATAAGTAGCACGACGAGCAGCGCAGCGGATAGCTCGGCTGATCCTGTCAGTTGTACTAAGAGGTTGCCCCCGTAGGCAGAAGTAGCGCCCACGACCATGGATGGTCAGGGTCGCGGCTTGCTGCCGCGACCCTTTTTGTTTGCCCCAGAGGCAGCCTCCTACGTAGACAGGGATCGAGTACTACAACGAAGGGTACTCCACGTAAGCCTATATCCCTTGCCTCTCTGTTCGTCAAGGAGGTGCCTCATGACCGTCTGGGCAAGTCGCATTCTCGATGCCCCTGTGTGGGATGCTCAGAACACGCGCCTGGGCCAGTGCCAAGATCTCCTCGTGGCCGAGGTAGAAAAGGGCCTGCCGCCCTTGCGAGCCATCGCCGTGGGCAAGAGTAAGGGGGCTTTCACGGTGATCCCTGCGGACTCACTGGCCTGGGTGAGCCCCACAGGCCTGATGCTCAATACCACGACGCCCGCCGCTTACACGCCCAAAGGCGATGAACTGTGGCTGCGTCGCCAGGTCCTCGATCGGCAGATCGTGGATACCGAGGGCCGGCGCCTGGTGCGCGTCAACGACCTGCAACTCGTGCGCAGGAATAGCCACTATGCCCTGGCTGGCGTAGATGTGGGAGCGCTCGGTTTTGCCCGTCGCATGGGCATGGAGAGCGTGATCGAACACCTCTACCAGATCGCGCGGCGCGAACCGCCAGAATCGGTCATCCCATGGCGTGACATGGCTGCCGTGGAGGGCCATGCCCCCATTCGCCTGCGCACCTCTCGAGACAAGATCGGGCGCCTGCACCCGGCAGATATCGCCACCATCGTCAGTGGCCTGGACCTCTCCAGCGGCGAGGCCTTGCTCACCTCTCTGGATACCCCCACGGTGGCCGATACCATGGCCGAGATCGAGCCCGAGCTGCAGGTAACCATCCTGGAGCACCTGCCCCCCGAGCGCGCCGCCGACGTCCTGGAGGAAATGGACCCCGACGACGCAGCCGACCTGCTGGCCGACCTGCAGCCGGATGACCGCGAGCAATTGCTGGACCTCATGGAGGACGACGAGGCCGAGGATGTGAAAAAGCTGCTCACCTACCCCGAGGATACGGCGGGCGGGATCATGAGCACGGAATACACCACCATACCTCGCGGGCTCACGGTAGCGCAGGCGCTAGAGTACGTGCGCGAGTCTGCGGCGGCCCACGACGACGAGACCATGTATTATGTCTATATTGTCGACGAGCAGAGCAAGCTGAGCGGAGTGGCCGCCTTACGCGACCTGGTGATGGCCGCGCCCGACCACCCTGTCGCCTCCCTCCGCGAGGAGCATCCCGTCACTGTGGATGTACTCACCCCACAGACTGAGGTGGCCCGCGTAATCGCCAAGTACAACCTGCTCGCGGTGCCCGTGGTGGATGAAGAGGGGGTCTTTCACGGCATCGTCACGGTGGATGATGCCATCGATGCCATCATTCCCACGGCCTGGAAGAAGCGCTTGCCGCACTTTTTCTGAGGGCCGACGTCCTGACCGGATGCTGTCATCCTACCACTTTTGACAAATCTGCCCGCCTCGCCTACCATCGTAGGCCGTAGCCTATCCATGGTGCATAGTCCGATTCCGCTGGATAGGCACGCCAGGTTCAGTTTCCAAGGAGCAGGTATGTCCGGTCAGGTTAATGCCTACGATGTTTTGAAAGAGCGCGGCTTTGTGGAACAAATTTCCGATGAGCAGGGATTGCGCGAGGCGATGGAAAGGCCCATCCGGGGTTACATTGGCTATGATCCCTCGGCGGCCAGCTTTCACGTGGGCAACCTGCTGACCATCATGGCCATGGCCCACCTGCAGCGGCATGGCCATCGTCCCATTGTCCTCGTGGGGGCCGGCACCGGGATGATCGGCGATCCCAGCGGCAAGACCGAGATGCGCCAGTTGCTGACCCTGGAGAAGATTCAGTCCAATGCGGAGTCGATCAGGAGGCAGTTCAGTCGCTACATCGAGTTCGGCGAGGACCAAGCCACGATGCTCAACAATGCAGACTGGCTGCTGCCGCTGAACTATATCACTTTTCTGCGTGAGATCGGCCGCCATTTCAGCGTCAATCGCATGCTGGCGGCCGAGGCCTATCAGACGCGCCTGGAGACGGGATTGAGCTTCCTGGAGTTCAACTACCAACTTTTACAGGCTTTTGATTTCCTGTACCTCTACCGGAACTATGATTGTATCCTGCAGATGGGGGGCAACGACCAGTGGGGCAACATCCTGGCGGGGGTGGAGCTGATCCGCCGCGTGGCGGGAGGCCAGGCCTATGCCCTCACCTTCCCCCTGCTCACCACGGCCTCCGGCGCCAAGATGGGCAAGACCGCCCAGGGCGCCATCTGGCTGGATGCCCAAATGCTCTCACCCTACGATTTCTACCAGTACTGGGTCAACACAGAAGACGCGGACGTCGAGCGCTTTTTCAAGATCTACACTTTTCTTCCCCTGGAAGAGATCGCCGAGTTGGCCAAACTGCAGGGCGCAGAAATTCGCCACGCCAAGGAACGACTGGCTTACGAGGTGACCCGCCTGACGCACGGGGAAGAAGAAGCCGAGCGCGCCCGCGAAGCATCGCGCAGTCTCTTTGGCGGCGCTTCTGCAGGGGCTGCTGAGGCAGTGCCCACAACAGCTATCGGTCCGACAGAGCTACAACAAGGGATTACCATCACCGACCTTCTGGAGCGCACGGGCTTGAGCAAGTCTCGCAGCGACGCCCGGCGCCTGATCCAGCAGGGTGGCGCCTATGTCAACGAAGAACAGGTGTCGTCCATCGACCGATTGATCACAGCAGCTGACATGCAAGACGACGCCATTCTTCTTCGCGCAGGCAAAAAGCGCTACCATCGCATCACCCGAGGTTAGGATCCAATCCAGGGCGCCCAAAGATAGGAGTACGATGGAAGAGAGCTCAGAGGGGGCAATCGTGCCCGAGTGGTTGCGCAGTGGTCTGTCGCTGCTCTTGACTGTTACCGCGATTGGATTGTACGCCTATATCCTGGGCATGGCCGAGGTGAGGACATACATCGAGGGTGCCCCCGTCTTTGAGGAGAATATGGCACGCGCTGCAGGCCTGCTCAGTGGGCTCGTGGGCGCCGTGGTGGCGGCGGGGTTTGCTCAAGGGAGGCCACCCTCCGCAACCCCCGTCAGCGCTGCTCATGTCATGGGTGGCATAGCGCGCACCGGCTGGATCAGCTTGCAGCACCCACCCCGCACACGCACGAAATTCCTTGGGCTGGCCCGCGCCTTGGGATTCCGTGTGCGGCAGGGCCCCACCGCACGTGCAGAAGATGGCGCACTGCCCATCGATACAGTGCCCTCACGCAGCATAACACCGGTGATGGTTATGGGGATCCTGTACTTTGTGGTCTATTTCGTGGTAGGCGCCGCGGCCCTGGTCCTTACGATCACGCGGCCTGCCGTGCCGGAGATAGTCGCCAATGCCGGATGGGTTTGGCTTGGCACGCTGCTCTCGTCCGGCTATGCGTTCTTTGGATTGGGGTCAGGGCAATAAGCCGACCGCTAGGCTAGTATCTCCCTCTAGAACGCGCACAAAGATGCCCTCGCGGGGCATGACGCAATCTCCAGCCTGATAGTAGATGGCGCAGCGGTTGTGGCAAACCTTGCCGATCTGCGTCACTTCTGCCAGAGCTTGGCCCAGGCGCATTTTGGTGCCGATGGGCAGGGTAACCAGTTCCAGGCCCTGGGTGGTGATGTTTTCGGCAAAATCCCCAGGACCGACGTCGAGACCCACGGCACGCATCTTGTCGATGCTCTCCAAAGCCAGCAGGCTGATCTGGCGGTGCCAATCGCCCGCGTGGGCATCACCCTCGATACCCCAATTGACCTTGATCAGGCCAGAGCCTATATTCTTCTTCCGGGTGCCCTTTTTTTCGCTGGTGCACACCGCCACAACATTACCCTTCACACTCCACCTCCGGAGAAAAACACCATAGCGCCGCTAGAGGCGCGATTCAGAAGGCCTTTGCTTCCCCTCGTTGCCCATGTTGTGTGGCCTTGGCGGCCATGAGGACACGGCCAAGGATTGCCAAGCCACGATTCTCGGCATCAGGTGAGCAGTATCACATCCACCGACTCGGCAGCGCCGACGTGAGAGACATGCTCGGGGATCACGGCCAGTCCTTGGGCATGGACCAGAGAGAGCAGAATGCCCGAGCCCTGCTCACCAGTCAGGCGGGCCAGGAATGCGGGCTCGCCGTCGCTGGCTGCGGGTTGGCGCTGCTCCAGCATCACGCGGAGAAAATGGCGAGACCCCGGCCTGACCTGGATGTCTTCGGCGAGCATGGCGCGCACCATGGGAGCGGCCACGTCTGCCAAGCCCCGCATCTTGAGGATGGCGGGCCGAACAAAGAGCTCGAATGAGACCATCGCCGCAACCGGGTTCCCCGGCAACCCAACCATAGGCACGCCACCCACGTGGCCGAACGCCAAGGGCTTGCCTGGGCGCATCTGTACCTGCCAAAAGGCCATCTTGCCCTCGGCAGCGAGAACCCGCTTGACCAGATCAAAGTCGCCTACGGAGATGCCACCCGAGGTAAGTAACAAGTCGATGCCCTGCTCCAGACTGGCGCGGATACGACCAGTGATCTCGGGCAAGGTGTCGCGGGCGATCCCCAGCAGTATGGGCACGCCGCCATACTTACGTACCTGGGCGGCATTGGTATAGCCGTTAGCATTTCGAATCTTCCCCGGCTGCCAAGGAGCGTCGACCTCGATGACCTCATCGCCGGTAGCCAAGATGCCGATGCGCGGCCGGCGCACGCACAACACCTCCGGCCGGCCCAGGGCAGCGAGCATGCCCACTTCCTGGGGTCGGATCTCGGTACCACGATGCAGGATCAGTTGGCCACGTTGCACATCCTCCCCTGCCAGGCGGATGTTTCTCCCTGGGCGCCAGGGCGCCATCACCAACACGCTGTCACCCTCTGCTGCCGTCTCCTCAAAGGGGACCACGGTATCGGCGCCTGCAGGGATGGGCGCTCCGGTCATAATACGCACGGCGGCACCGTCGGTCACCTGCATATCGGTGGTATAGCCAGCCGCCAAGTCGTAGATGACGGTTAGGCGAACAGGAGCCTTTGAGTCGGCCCGCGCCGTATCCGCAGCACGGATGGCATAGCCATCCATGGCGGAATTGCTGAGAGGAGGGATATCGGTCTCGGACGTGATGTCTTCCGCCAACACTCGCCCCAACGATTCGAGGATGGGCACGCGCTCGGACGAAAGAGGTTGCACACTGGCCAGGACGACCTGCAGGGCCTCGTCGACGCTAATCAGACGATGCGGCTCGCTCACGGCTCACTCCTTCTTGTGCTCATGCTCCAGGTTCTCACCCTTGAGCATTTGCAGCGCGTGAGGCAAGACCGGGGTCAGGATGTCCATACCGTCTTGCACGGCCTTGGGGCTGCCAGCCAGATTGATGATCAAGGTGCGCTGGCGAATGCCTGCCACGCCACGTGACAGCACAGCCAAAGGGGTGCGTTTGGCGCCCTCCCAGCGAATGAGCTCGGCCAGGCCGGGCATCTCGCGCTCAATCACCTCCAAGGTCGCCTCTGGGGTCACGTCACGAGGCGCCGCCCCCGTGCCGCCTGTGGTCATAATCAGGTCCAGCCCTTGCTGGTCGGCCAGTTCGCACAGGGCAGCGGCGATCTGCGCTCTGTCGTCGGGCACGACAGCCTGGTAGACCACCTCCAGCCCGAGACCAGCCAGTCGATCACGCAAAATGGGCCCGCTCCTATCCTCGCGCAGCCCGGCATATCCCGTGTCGCTCACAGTA
>CAYQDH010000115.1:6022-12866 GCA_964416075.1 uncultured Anaerolineales bacterium
ACATCGGTTCAACTCTCCAAAATTACATCGCCGCTCTTGCCGCCGGTCTTGCGCACCAGGCGTACCGCTTGGATCTGCATCCCTCGATCCACCGCCTTGCACATGTCATAGACCGTCAATGCGGCAACGGTGACGGCGGTGAGGGCTTCCATCTCCACGCCCGTCTTGCCCGTTGTGGAGACGCGCGCTTCGATCTCCACCTGATTCGCCGATTCGTTGAGGGCCAACCGGACATCGATACCCGTCAACATGAGAGGATGGCACATAGGGATGAGCTGGGAGGTCTGTTTGGCGGCCATGATCCCGGCAACCTGGGCCACAGTGAGCACATCGCCTTTGGCGATCTGGTTTTGGGCCACCAGACGCAAGGTCTCGGGTTGCATGAGCACTAGGCCCCGGGCAATGGCCACGCGATGCGTATCTTCCTTCGGGGTTACGTCGACCATGCGCGCGCGACCCTGGTCATCGACATGGGTCAGAGGCATATGTAGCTAACCTCCGATCTGCGACATCACGCGCCCTTGGGGCAGCACTTGCTCATCGAGGTGATGGCCCGTAGGCTTGGCCATGATCGCCGTACGTAGGACATCCTGAATCTGCTCGATCCCGGCGCCGCCGCGAACGACGGTGCGCAGATCGATCTCGTTGTCCGACAAGAGACAGGGGCGCAAAAGCCCATCCGCCGTGAGACGCAGGCGATTACATGCCGCACAAAAGTGCTCGCTGATGGGGCTGATGAAACCCAAGAGACCCGGCGCGCCAAGTAGCCGATAGTAGTCTGCCGGACCTCCACCCCAAGGGGGCGCTGCCGGCTCGAGCTCTCCCAGGTCAGCGACAATTCGCTGCCGAACCTCATGACTGGGTACATATTCGCCGTCGAGCCCACATGAACAGTCATTCAGAGGCATGAGCTCAATGAACCGCACATGCCAGCCATGTGTGAGAGTGAGGCGAGCCATGTCCGAGATCTCGTCATCATTCACACCTCGCAGGATCACCACATTGATCTTGAGAGGCATCAGGCCGGATTTCTCGGCATGAGCGATGCCCTGTAAGACGTCGGCCAAAGACCCTCCGCGGGTGATCTTGGCGTACCGCTCCTCACGCAAGGTATCGAGGCTAATATTGACACGCGTGAGGCCGGCGCGGCGAAGGTCTGCCGCATAGCGTGGCAGCAAGATGCCATTGGTCGTCATAGACAGGTCATCGAGGCCATCGATCGTAGCCAGCATCCTGACCAGGTCCACGATACCGGCGCGAACCAAAGGCTCTCCGCCCGTCAGGCGCACTCGCCGCACGCCCAGGCCCACCGCGGCGCGCACGATCTTGTCGATCTCTTCGTACCGCAGGATATCCTGATGCCCCTTGAACGGAACGCCCTGAGGAGGCATACAATACTGACAACGAAGGTTACAGCGATCCGTCACCGACACGCGCAGATAGCTGATGATCCGATGGTAGCGGTCTACAGATAACATGTCACTCCGAAACTCACAAAAAAAGTCAGCGCCTTTCCATGGGAAGAGACGCTGACCGCCAGCACGATAGCGACGGCGACGCCCTCTCCTTTTCAAATGCGGAAGGCAGCGCGGTTTCCCGTGCTACCCGTGAGGCGGATTACTGCGCCCCCTGTGGCTGCCGAGCCATGGAGCGGGACATATCACCGACACGTTAGGCTCAGGCAGCTCGGAAAGTCTGCGTATATCGCGAGGTCAGTATAATGCGAATATCGAGCGCGACCAAATTCCCGCGCCCCTCTAGGGAGGGCTAGGCCATCCGAAGGCGATCAAAGTCACGATGCCAGGCGATCTCGAAAACCCAACATGCGCAGGCCGTTGAGGATCACTACCAGCGATGCGCCCACATCGGCGATCACGGCCATCCACAACGTAGCCACACCCGCGACAGCCAGGGTCAGGAAGACAGCCTTGACGATTAGGGCAAAAGCCACGTTGGTGCGCACAATGGCCAGCGCTCGGCGGCTGAGGCGTAGAGCAAATGGCAAGCGGCCAAGATCGTCACTCATGAGCGCCACATCCGCCGTCTCCAGGGCTGTGTCTGTGCCTGCAACTCCCATGGCGATGCCTACAGTGGCTCGAGCTAGCGCGGGTGCATCGTTGACGCCATCTCCCACCATAGCCACCTGTCCATATTGGCGTTCCAGATCCTCCACAACCCGCACCTTATCCTCGGGCAGCAGTTCGCCATGGACTTCGTCTATTCCCGCCTTCTTGGCCATCAACTGGGCGATGTGGCGGTTGTCACCGGTCAGCATCACGGTCCGCTCGATGCCCGCTCTCTTGAGCGCCTGAATGGTCTCGGGCACGCCCTCGCGCAGCTTATCGGAGATGGACAGGTAGCAGCGGTTCTTGCAGCATTCGTCCTCTAACACGAGCACCGTGTAGCCTTGGTTCTCTGCCTCGGCCACGGCAGCGCAAACCTCATCCTCTGCACCGCCATTGCGATGGCAAAAGGCATGGCTGCCGACCGAGATCTTGTGACCGGCCACCAGTCCCTCGATGCCCAGACCTGTGAAGGCGGTAACCTCATCACTGGGAGCATAGCGCCCGCTCAGGCCTTGCAGGCCGGCATAGTCGGTAACCGCCCGGCCGAGTGCATGTTCGGAGCGCAGCTCGACCGCCGCGGCCTTGGCCACCAGGTCCTCACACGTTGAGCAGTGCATCGCCTCGCCGCGGTGCAGCTCACAACCGCCGCCCACAACATAGGGCTTGCCCTCGGTCAAGGTCCCTGTCTTATCCAAGGCCATGACGCGCAACCGGGCCAGCGCCTCGAGGTAGCGTCCTCCTTTGATCAACACCCCTGACCGCGCGGCACGGGCCAACGCGCTTACGATGGTAACTGGCGTAGAGATCACCAGCGCGCAGGGGCAAGCGATGACCAGCAGAACCAGCGCCCGGTAGAACCAGGTGCTCAGCAGACCCAAGCCCAAGAGCGGGGGCAATACCGCAACCAGCACAGCGAGCCCTACCACGATGGGTGTATAGACGCGAGCAAAGCGATCGACGAAACGCTGGGACGATGCACGTTCGCCCTGGGCCTCTTCGACTAGGCGAGCGATGCGCGACAAGGTATTATCCTGGGCGAGGCGTGTCACCTCCACCGTCAGCGCGCCATTGCCATTGATGGCGCCGGCGTAGACCTCGTCGCCGGGGGCCTTGTCCACGGGGATCGACTCGCCGGTGATCGGCGCCTGGTTGACAGCCGAGCGTCCCTGCAAGATACGCCCATCCATGGGCAGGCGCTCGCCCGGCAAGACGACGATCTGTTCACCTATCTGCACCTCGCCTACCGGCATCCGTACCTGGCCATCCTCTCGGACCACGGTGGCCACGGCCGGCGCCAGGTCCATCAGCGTGCGCACCGCGTTGCGCGCTTTGTCCAGAGAATAGTTCTCGAGCAACTCGCCCAGGGAGAAAAGCAGGACCGTCACAGCCCCTTCCTCCACTTCGCCGACAGCCATCGCACCCACGGCCGCAATGGTCATGAGCACGTTCATGTCCAGGCTTTTCGAGGTACGCAGCGCAGTCCAGCCGGCCCGAGCGATGTAGAATCCACCGACCACGATGGCTACGCTATAGAGAACACGAGAGACGAGAACCAGCCCGCCCGAGAGCTGCCACACAAAAGCGAGGAGCATCAGGATCGCCGCCAACGCCACTGTCGCGTCGCGGCGATGTGTTCTCAACCAGGTACGCCAGTTTCGATCAGAGGGCACTGGCTGCCCCGTCATGGGTCGATCGATGGTCGCACCATAGCCCATGGAAGCGGCAAGTTCGACGATGGTCGTGGCCAAGTTATGGCTATCCGAGTCTTGGCCAGCCAATTTTTGCCCATCCGAGGGAGTAACCACTAGCTTAGCCGTAGCAAAGCTGAGCTCCGCCGAAGCAACCTCCGGCAGAGCACGCACCGCTTTCTCCAGGCTCGCAGCACAGTCGGGACAGTCCATGCCCTGGATACGAAAAGTGATCGGCTTGCTATCGATTGAATGCTCCATAGACCTCACCCACAGTGTGTTGATGACGGAAACAGGCCAGATTGATATGCCACAGAATCTGCGTCAGGAGCTCGTTAGCTATGCTGCAGATGCTCCAAGCCACAGCGATAGATGGTAGCGATATGATCGTCGTCCAAGGCATAGTACACATGCCGCCCCTGGCGCCGTCGCCGAACAATTCGCAAGCGGTGAAGTAGGGCTAGCTGGTGCGAAATCGCTGAGATGCTCATCTCGAGCACAGACGCCAGATCCCCCACACAGCGCTCGCCATCAACGAGTAGAGAGATCAAGCGCACTCGTGTGGGGTCGGCAAGGGCCTGGAAGGTCTCGGCTAGTTCCTCTGCCAAGCGCTCGCCAACAATGTGACCATCCAGACTGAGTGTATGCGCATCAGTAACGGCACCGCGGCCGTTCAGCTCTGCCATGAAACCGCCTCTCATACTTGATCACTTGCTCAAGTATACATCTTTTTATCGGATATGTCAACGGTCGATGGCATGAAATGGGGCTGCACCAAATCCGGCCTGAGCGGAACGATGGGTAGAGACCGTGGCCCTGATTCTGTTGCCCGACGGCGGCGTTGGTGCTATACTGCTGTGCTGAGCGGTGGATCGCATAAGGGGAGTGTGCCACACACCACGCAGATGGATCGCCGCCGCTGATCATCGTGAGAGGAGTCAACCTTTATGGTGCCATGTTCGAAGAGGCCCAGCCACATGGTTTGGCGAATGGCGTTGCTGGTGATGGTGTTGGCTATGGGCATGGTCGTTCTGCTAGGCTGCGACGATAGCGACTCGGACAGCCTCACCCCGCCACCAGCGACGGTCATTAGCGCATCAGACAGCCCCACAGCGGGCCCGCCACAGAGCGCCACATCGGCCGCATCTCAGCCAGCGCAAGCGGCGCCTACCGCGGCCGCCGGGGACTATCCGTATCCCGAGCAAGTCGTTACCACCCCAACACCCTGGGTCTACCCCACCAAGTGACGGGGCGCCAGAGCTCACCCTTGATGCTTGATCAGGGGAGTTGCGAACTGAAAAAGGAGAGGTAACCCCTCTCCTTTTGATTTGGCTGGTTCTCCCGTGCCATGAGGCCAGCCAGAGGCAACCGCTACGCGGTAACGCTGGATCTCGCTGCGTCAAACCTCACAGGCTGGCAGCCGGGAGTCACCAACAAAACGCCGAGCGCGAGGGAGACCAGCTTGGTGACCTGGGAATCGGAACGCGAGGTTAGGACCATCGGCGCACAGCCACCCGTGACGACGCCGGCCATGTCGGCATGGCCAAAGTACATCACTGCTTTGGCCAGCAGGTTGCCAGCCTCTACGTCGGGCACGATCAGGATATCCGCTTTGCCCGCTACCGGGCTCTTGATGCCTTTGATCTGCGCCGATGCCTCAGAGATGGCGTTGTCCAGGGCCAAGGGACCATCGACGATGCCGCCGCGAATCTGGCCCCGTTCGGCCATCTTGGACAGGTTGGCAGCGTCGACGGTACTGGGCACCTTGGGATTCACCAGTTCGCTGGCTGAGAGGATGGCCACCTTGGGCTGTTCGATCCCCAGTTTCTGCGCCACATCGATGCTGTTCTGGACGATCTCGATCTTTTGGTAGATGTCGGGAGAGAGAACCACCCCACCATCGGAGATGATGAGCAAACGACCCAAGGAGGGAACCTCAAAGACACCCACATGGGTAAAGAGGCGGCCCGTGCGCAGGCCCACATCTTTATCCAGGGCTGCCTTGAGAAAGGTGGCGGATTCGAGCGCGCCCTTCATCACCACATCGGCCTCACCCGCGTGTACCAGGCGCATGGCCTCCAGAGCAGCCCTCTCGGGATCGCCGATGGGCAACACCGTCATATCCGAGATATCGATGTCATGACGAGCGGCGGAGCGGCTCAGTCGATCGGGATCATCGACTAGAATGCACTGTGCCATCCCCAGGGTCTGGGCCTCTCTCGCTGCAGCCAGGACCTCCTCGTTCGCCGCGGCGGCGATGGCCACTCGCTTGGGCCCCATCCACGATGCTTCGTACTTGAGTTGCTCGAATGTTCGAATCGGCATGAACCGGTACGTCTCCCGAATCAGGATGGCGAGGGGTCAGTGTCGCGTGCGTTGCGGTGGCTGCCCAGGCTGGGATGGCTGGCCCTTCTGGGCCGCCCGGCCCGAGCCCTGGCTAGGTTTGGCGGGATTCCTGCCTGGTCCTGCTAGGGCCTTGGTTCCTACCGCTTTTTCCTTGTCCGTCGTACCCTTGGTGCTCTTGGCTGCCGCCCCCTTGGCGGCAGCCTCCTCTGGGCTCAGCCCATCGCGCAGACAGCAGTTCTTGTATTTCTTACCGCTGCCACACGGACAGAGGTCATTGCGACCCACCTTACTCTTGCGCACGGGGCTGGGGCGCATGCTACCGGCCGAACCGCCGCTAGCCCCAGAGAACCGTGTAGCCTGCGGTCGGGAACGAGCACCCAACGTGGGAACCTGTTGCAGGCGCACGTTCAGAATCACAGAGGCCACATCGCTCTGGATATCGGCGAGTAAGGTGTCAAAAGCGCTGAACGCTTCGCGCTTGTACTCTACAAGAGGGTTCCGTTGCCCATAGGCCCGCAGGCCGATCCCTTCGCGCAATTCATCCAGCGCTGTGAGGTGGTGTACCCAACGACTATCGATGGCACGCAGCATGACGATACGCTCCACTTGGCGCATCTGTTCTGGCGCCATGCTCTCCTCGTTCTCGTCATATCGAGCCTGGGCCAGTGACAATACATGGTCCATGATCTGTTGTGCGCTGAGATGCTGCCATTCGGCAGCCGTATGCCCGGGCGGCAGATGGAT
>CAYQDH010000116.1:0-12854 GCA_964416075.1 uncultured Anaerolineales bacterium
CTTGGCGTACTCCTCGGGCGAATGAGCGCCCTGGTAAATGCACTCGGGCTCGTTGCCGATGATCCACAACGCGCCCGGGTTCGCGCGAACCGCTGCGCGGACACGGGACCACACGGGCGGATAGTGCTCTGCATCACTGGGCAAAACCTGAACGTACTCGACCCCGTTGGGCCTCTGGGGACTGCGCTGGTAGCCATAGTCGAGATACCAGCCAAACGGGATACGCTTGAGCGGATAGCTACTCAGAGACCCATGGCCAGCGGCAAAGGTGACACCAAAGCGAGCCGGGAAGTGGATCCATGGTTCTTCGGTCGGCACGGCCGAGGCCTCGGGCGTAGCCGTCGCTGAGACTTCAGGAGTCCACGTAGGAGGGGGTGTGCGAGGCACTGTACCCGGTCCGACGAAAAACGGGTCAGCCCAGGCCGGCATTCCCGTTGCCAAGACCAGCGCAACCCCGAGAACCAGCAACAGGTTATAGACCCAGGAACGCCAGGAAAAGAGAAACCACTTGTTCATGTTTGGCTCCTTTGCAGTATTGGCAAAAACAACAAGAGATCACGAAGCAGATGAGCTACGCTTACCGGCAAGCGTAGGCAGCCGTCTGGCCGTTAGCATCTCCCGTACACCGTTTGCACCGTGAGGACTCGGTGTGGTACGAATGCTGTCGAGCTTCCCCATCTTGGCCACACTCTTGTGAGTGCCTATCGCAATCGAGCCACAACGATGACGCGATGGGTGTAGGCCCAGTCGGGCCAGCAGGTGATGAGTGTGAGCAGCGCATCCTGCGTAGGGGCCATGTACGAAGCATTGGCCAGGCGCTGTGCAAGGGGCTGGCCCAGCTCCTCAACCTTCTCCACACGATCCACCACATAGTCGAACTGGTCACCCTGCACATTGGACAGTTTTATGATATCGCCGGGTTCAAGGGTCCACAAACCATTCAAGACGCCGGAATCCTGTGCTCGGCTATGGCCAGAAATGACGCAATTACCAGCAGTGCCAGGAGCCGCTGTCCCGCGATGGTGGGCCGCAACCCCAGGAATAGTATCCCAAATGGCTACCGCTTGGCCCTCGATCTGCTCTAGATGCCAGGACACTTGGGCAACAGACGTATCGATGCCCAATGCCGGGATTGCGATGCGACCTACAGACTCCTGGGGATCAGGAGTTGGACGTGGCGTGACCGGGCGCGCGGTAGGTAGCGTTGATGCTTCCACAGATGCCATGGTTGCCTGTGCTTGAGAAGGCGCCGGTGTTGATGCCAGCATGCCATTGGGCGTGGAGAGGACTGATGCGGGCGTCTCAACTGCCACCGGCTGACTTGTGGCTAAGGCTGGTGTCGATGTTGTCGCCAGAGCCTCCAATTCGGGGAAAAGTGTGCCTTGTCTGGCCCAAGCAGTAATGGTAGCAGCACCAGCGACTTGCGGGTCCTGAAGCCGTGAGAGCTCCCCCTCACCACACGAGAGGAGCGCCACAGACAAAACTAGCGGAAATAGGCGAAGCCAAATTGTAGACTTGGCAGTCGTCATGCCAACACCCATATGGCTCATCTTCGTCGCTCAGCCTCCGGAGATCAGGAACACCGCACAACACCCTAGGCACCACAATAGCATCGATCCGTGAACAAACGATGAATCACCAGTAGTGTTAAGATGACAAAACGTTCATTCGTTAGTTGATGAAATGCTGATACAATAGACAAGGGACAGACAAACCATGAGTGGTCGCCTGTCCCTTGGAGTTTTATTGTGTCGGGGCGAGACGATTTGAACGTCCGACCACTTGAACCCCATTCAAGTGCGCTACCTGGCTGCGCTACGCCCCGAAATCACTGAAGCGAGTATAGCACCTACCCCAACTTTTGACAAATTAGAACCACGAAAACTGAAGTGCTTTTCACAATACATTGATGGTGATATAATGGGACATAAGATGCAGGCACTGAAAAGAGGCGCTGTGTGTTCTGGAAATACCTATACAGTGGGCGGTACAAGGCGGTAGTGCAGACCGGAGGGAGCATTATGGCTTTCTTGAGGAGGTGGACTCGAGCGGGGTTTGTGCGAGCAATCCTGGCCAAAGCAGACCGAGTTCCTCTCCTCGACCAATTGCAGAGCGGGACCCGGCGGGGAATGCTATTGGGTGCAATAGCTGGCTTTATCGGCTTTTTCCTGCTCGGCGCCTTGCTGGGTGCGCTCAACAGGGGCTGGGGAGGACTGGTGGTCGGAGCCATCAGCGGCGCGCTAGCCGGGGGGGTTCTGGGTGCCGTTGCTGGCATGGTTCTAGGTCCACGATACCTGCCGCAGGAAGGGCGTGCCTTGGCATCGATTGAGCTTGACCATCCCTCCGCCTCCTTCTCGCCGGGCGGCGAGGTAGCCGGTCGGGTCCTTGTATCAGTGGACGATACGCTAAGAATCGATGGGGGACAGCTTTATCTGTTGTGTCGAGGCCTGTACGCCCATGACCAGCTCGGGCAGAACGGCGACGACGCGCGCTTGATCCGACAGGAACAAGAGTACGTGTTGTGGCGAGAGGAGATCCTGCCCGCCACCGTACTGCGCCGCGGCCAAGTTCTGCGTCTGCCATTCCGGTTCGTGCTGCCCGCCGATTCCTTGCCCACGTATCGCGGCCTGATCTGCTCCGTGCAATGGTCTCTCTATGCTGTCCTTCGGGCGCCCGATATTCCACTTGTCAAGAGCTCACAGGATCTTCTTGTCAGCAGCACAGATCCCATCGATTTACCCGTGTCTAGCGACGGATATCAGGTGACATCCTCCTCGCAGGTTTGCCAACTCACCCTGAGCTTACCCAGGGCCACTTTTGCGGAAGGGGAGTCACTGGAGGGGCGATTGCAGATCATGCCTCTGGCGGACTTTGAGGCCGACGAGGTACGCGCTGTGCTGCTGCGCATCGAGAACGTGCCTGACGGGGATGACCATCTCTTCTACGTCAGCGAGTGGGATGAGGAGGGTGGCTCGCTACGCGGCGAGCGCACACCCGGAGGTCTGGGCACGAGCTATATTTGGCTGGAAAACGAAGCCATTCTCACAGGTGTCACCTTTTTCAGAGCCACAGAATCGATCACACGGCCTTTTACGCTCCAGATACCGTCGTCCTGGCGCCCCACCTTTTCGACTCATGAAGGACGTGCCACCTGGAAAGTGGGTGTCGTCGTCTCACGCTTGGGGCATTCCGATGTGCGCGTCCTACACGAAATCATCGTCAAGACGATCCCCACCCTGGTCTCCACTGCCTAGGGCAGCATCGCGTCCTGCGATCGCTCAAGCTGTTTGTTGCTCTGCGGTTCCACCGCTCGCTGATGTGACTTCTCCGGTCACTCGCAAGCAAGCTCTAGTTGTGCTATAATCGCTTAGGTTTGTACATATTGGCCCTATGGGATGGGGATGATCGGTGACAGCGACCTACCGTTTGTATCGCGACACACCATACCGCACTGAATTTGATGCCATTGTCGTCGAGGAAACGACCTGGGAGGCGTGGCCTGCTGTCGTCCTTGATGTTACGTGCTTTTATCCTACGTCGGGCGGGCAACCGAACGACCTCGGCACACTAGAAGGGATCCCTGTCATCGATGTGATTGAGCAGGACGAACGCATCCTTCACGTGCTCGAGGCGCCCCTGACCAAGAAAAGTGTGCATGGTAGCATCGCCTGGCCCCGGCGCTTTGACCACATGCAACAGCATACGGGACAGCACATCCTTTCTGGGGCTTTCGAGAACCTGATGCGAGCGGCAACGGTGTCTTTCCACCTGGGCAGCGCTTCCAGCACCATCGACATCGCGACGGCTACACTGGAGGCACAAGACGCTTTTGCCGTAGAGGACCTAGCCAACCGTGTTGTGTTCGAGAACAGGACAGTGTTGGCGCGAGAGTATGATGAAAACGAGATCGATGCGCTTCCCTTGCGCAAGGCACCCACAGTGCATGGCCAGATCAGAGTGGTTACGGTGCAGGATTTTGATGCCAGCGCTTGCGGGGGCACCCATGTGGCGATGGCAGGCCAGGTGGGCAACATCCACCTTAGCCGTTGGGAGCGCCATCGTGGCCAAACGCGAGTAGAGTTCCTTTGTGGATGGAGGGCACTACACGCTTATCGCAATGTGAATGTGATCTGCCAAAAGGTGGCCGCTCGGATTGGCGTGCGTATCGACGAATTACCCGAAAGCGTCTCTCGACAGATGGAAATGGGAGAGCTGGCGCGCCAAGAGGTTGCCGATCTGCAAGAAAAACTCTTGGAGTACGACGTCTCTCGCCTAGCCAGTGAGGCGATTACCATCCGTGGGGTTCGGATCCTACATCGTGTGTTGCGGGACTATGACGGGAACCACATGCGTTACCTGGCCCAACGCATGGTTCAGCAAGAGCCGAAGATGATTGTTCTCCTGGCCATCGCGGACCCATCACCCCAGATCTGTTTCGCGCGATCTGCCGATGTGGAGCAAGACATGAGTGCTCTGTTTCGAGAGGTCATGGCGCCCTTGGGGGGCCGTGGCGGAGGGCGGCCGAACATGGCGCAGGGTGGGGGTGTGACTGCAGAGCAACTGAACCAACTGCTCCAAGCCGCGATAGAGAGTCTCGAGCGAGCTCTTGGCGGTTCGTCACAGTGAGGAGGATCGTTAACTTGTGCTAGAGATCGCGCCGAGTGTCTATGCGGAGATGGACTACGAGGGCGGTAACGTGGGTGTGGTGCTTACGACCAAGGGCCCACTGCTGGTCGATACGCCCATGTTGCCTCCCGATGCCAGAGCATGGAAGTGGGCACTGCAGCAATTGGGGGCTCCTGAGCCGTATTATGGCATTGTGAATACCGACTACCACCCCGAGCACGTGCTGGGCAACGCGGTGTTCATGCCCACTCGAATCTGGGGCCACGAGTTAGCTATCAAGCAACTCGCCAAGTACAAGAGTTCTCTTCTGGAGCAATTGGCGAACGCTTACCGTGAGGAACACCCCGAACTCGCTGACGAGCTCGCGCAGGTCGAAGTCTACCTGCCCGAGATCGGCGTGGGTGATAGGGTGACCTTACATCTCGATGATCGACCCGTGGAGATCCTATACCTGAACGGACACACCCCAGCCTCCTTGGGCGTATATCTTCCTGAGAGCCGCGTCCTGTTTGCGGGTGACAATGTCGTGCAAAACCAGCACCCCGCCATGGCACAGGCGAACTCGGCGGCATGGCTCGAAACCCTGCATCGGCTTGATGCGATGGAGATCGATACCATCGTACCTGGAGAAGGGCCGCCCTGTGACAAGGGGGCCATCCGCCCCTTGATCGGCTACATCACGGAAATGCGCGAGCGGGTGTCTGAGCTATTTCGTAGCGGTGCCAGTCGACGCGAGTGTGTGGAGCGCGTTGGGTTGCTAGATTACTTTGAGTTCAACGAAGACCAAGCTCCTCGGATGAAACGACGCCGGCGGGAGAATGTGGAGCGTGTCTATGCCGAGGTTCGCTCGGCGCAGAGCAAACGATGAGCGCACCCTCGCCGCATTTGGCACTCGAACCACTGTTCAGTGAACTGGGCTTAGACATGTATGGTTATGCATCCATGGCCGATGTCCTCCCTGGGGACTGGGGGCGTTGGCCTCGTGCTATTAGCATTGCCCTGGCCCTGCCGGCCGATCAGATGGAGGGAGTTCGGAACGGCCCCACGCCCGGCTATTACCAGGCCTACGAGGCAGCTAACAGCCGCTTGAACCAGGCCTGTGATGCCATCGAAACATGGTTAGTGCGTGCGGGGTATCGGGCAAAGGGCTATGCGGCCACAGTTTCCGCCGACGCGCTAGGGGGCCTTGGGGATCTGTATGCGCCTGTGCAGCACAAAACGGTGGCTACGCGCGCTGGGCTTGGCTGGATCGGTAAGAACGCGCTACTGATCACGCCTTCCTACGGACCGCGTGTACGCCTGGCCAGTATTTTCACAGACGCTCCTCTGCCGGTAGCCACGCCTATCAGCGTGGGGAATTGTGGCTCTTGTCGTCGCTGTGTGGAAGCATGTCCGGCTCAGGCGCTGGTTGGCTCCACCTGGTATGCGGGAATGCCACGAGCGGAGATCGTCGACGCTCGCAAATGCGAGACGATGGCTAGTCGCCTGCTCCGAGAGAGGGTAGGCGTTCTGAACGCTGTCTGTGGTATCTGCATTGCCGTATGTCCATTCGCGCGGTTGTCGGTTAGGACCAGGAATAATGAGAGAGCAGAGTAGCGTCAATCGTGGCATCATGCGCCAGCGCGCAGGGCAACATATGGACCGTGCCGAGCGCCTGGAGCGCCAGGGACGGTGGGAAGAGGCGATCATCGAGTTCAAGAATGCGATCAGACTCGATCTGCATCTTCCCGACGCTCATGCGGCTTTGGGCTATCACTATCAGCGCAAAGGGCTTGCAGCCAAGGCTGCCGAAGCCTTTCGCATGGCGGCTATCCTATCTGACGACTATGAAAGCTATTTTGGCTGGGGACACATTCTCATTGACTTGGGACGATTGGCCGAGGCTGAGTACGCCATCAATCAGTGTATCCAACAGAGACCAGACGATCCATCGGCACGCTACGAGTTGGCCTATATTCGCTACAACTCGGGCAAGTATCAGGAAGCCGTCACAGAGTTAACGTCCCTTTTGCGCGAGTATCCCGATGACTGGGAATTGCTTTTTCTGCGCGCCAGTTGCTATCTCCGACTCGAATCATGGGAGCTCGCAGAACAAGATCTGCACCACGCAGCCGAACATGTGACGGATGAAGAAACGCGTATCATGATACGCGAGAGCCTGGATGTATCGCTACGTCACCAGGAATTTCCGCCGGGTGTAGCGCTCAGCACCAAAGATCGTCTCTATACAGACTATGGCGCGATCTGCCTCGGTAGCTCCGAGGATGATGGGCTGAATATCCCTGATTACCCGGGCGGCATCCTCAGCCAGACTCATATCGCCACCACGCTTAGGCGTTTTCATACGATCTACCATGAGATCGTGCGGCAAGCAACGGTGATCCTGCCAACGGACACGGAATCGCTGCCTCTGGCTGTCGCCTTGTCCCAGATTCTGGGCCTGCCACTCACATCAGCACAGACCCTCTACGATATGGACGTGCCGCTCGTGGTAACGGGTGTCTCTCACGGGCCTGAGCTGCATGACCTGGTGTTGGAGTACAGCGCCACTGAGCCTATCGATTTCGCCCTATCAGTGAACTGGGCCAGGCATGTTGAGTTTATGGCGGATATCGTGGGGGTCTTTTCGCCGAAACCTTGTACACTACCCTGGCGACCCGACAACGACTGGTGGCGCCAAGCAGGGATTTCCGTCGCTCCGCATGCCAGCGCCAAACCCCCGGGCCAGACACTTATGCCCTTGGCCAGGCGTATCGTCAAGCAGTACCTGCAGGTGCCCAGCCCATTGAGCCGGGAAGACCACATTAACTACTATCGCACCAAACATCACTTGCTTCGCCCAACACTGCAACCCGAGCAAAAACATGATAGAAGGATGCTATAGAGCTTCGTCCGTTCAAGAGGCGCTCGCTTACCTGGCAACACATCGTGGGCGGGCACAACTCGTTGCTGGTGGCACCCAACTGATGCCCCTCATTGAGAGTGGTGAAGCCCTGGCCGCATGCTTGGTGGACATCTCGGGTATCAATGCGCTCCGCCGCATAGCCCAAGAAGATAGCCATCTGGTCATGGGGAGTGCAGTGACGTTCCAAATGATGGCAGATCATCCCCTGGTCCACTCGAAAGCGCCCCTACTGATCGAAGCTATTCGGAAGACCAGAGCATCCGTGCCGCCCAATATCGCCACTCTGGGTGGTGCCGTGGCCACATCGTGTGGCACATCCGAGATTGCGGTGGCGTTGGTAACCCTGGATACAGAGGCGCAGATCACCAACCTCACGGGGTCGCAATGGTTACCGCTCAGTTGTCTTCTGGCCAAGAGTGGCTTTTCGCGCGTCGATAGTACATCAGAGATTGTGACAGCGCTGCGCTGCGCTCCTCTCGCTGAAGGCCAGGGCGCTGCGATGGGTCGTGTACGACTCGCTAGCCCAAGTGATATCCCTTCCCTGGTCCTAGCCTTGATGCTAGGGCTCGATGCAACTCGCGTAGCGATCGAATGGATATCGATTGTATCAAGTTTTGTTAACGGCGCGCCGGTTCATCTTTCGGCCATCGAAAAGTCGCTCAAGGGTATGACAACGAAGGATCCCCGGGTCAAGAGAACCTTGATGGAGCTGTTGCCTGAACAGATTGTAGCCAAGGGCATCTCGGACGGCGCTCCACTCGACCCAGACGACGACTCTATTGCGGACATCGCACTGGACTGCTACAGCCGCGCGGTACACCAAGCCCTGGCTAACTAGGCCAAATGATGACACGGCGCCGGAGCACGCGCACCCGCAGGGATCTGTGCCGCCATGTGTGATTGGGGCCTCTACATTCATATCCCCTTTTGCCAGCGCAAATGCAACTACTGCGATTTCCCGTCCTATGCGGGAATGCAGTCTCGTCAGGACGATTACATTCGCGCCCTACAATGCGAAGTACAAGCCGCATCGACAAGCCATCCAGTCCGATTCGACACAATCTTTGTGGGTGGCGGCACGCCGACGCTGGTGGGCGCTGAACGCCTGGCCAGCATTCTGGAGTCTTGCCACCGCTATCTCGATATCGCGCCCGACGTCGAAATAACGGTCGAGGCCAATCCCGGCACTGTGAGTATAGAAGGGTTGTCTGGTCTACACGCGGCGGGAGTCAACCGCCTCAGTCTAGGGGTGCAGAGCTTACATGACGCCGAGCTCGCACTGCTGGGCCGCATCCACAACACGGAGCAAGCCATTGAGGCTTTTCGCACGGCGCGCCTCGCCGGCCTGAGCAACATCAGCATCGACCTGATATTTGGACTTCCAGGACAGTCAGTGGAGGATTGGCAGGACGTCCTCACGAGGGCCACGGCCCTGAACACCGAGCACCTTTCGCTCTACGCCCTCACCGTAGAGGAAAGCACCCCCATCGCTGTCTCTTTGCGCCAAGGGATGCTCCCGGCCATCGACGATGCGCGTGTGGCGGAGATGTACGAATGGTCCGAAGGCTTGCTCGCCAGGAGCGGCTACGTTCATTATGAGATATCGAACTGGGCCCAGGGGCGGAAAGGCATCGATGCGGATGGTGTGCCGAAACTCGCCTGCGCGCACAATTGCAAGTATTGGCGAAACCAGCCCTATCTTGGGCTCGGAGTTGCTGCACACACGTATGACGGTCGGCAGCGCACAGCCAATACGACGAGCCTCGATGACTATATGGCCCGCATCCTCTCGGGGCGACCAGCGACCGAGGAGCGTGAGTCGGTAGATGCGGTTCGGCGCATGGGAGAAACGATGATGTTGGGGTTGCGCCTGATGACCGGAATAAGCTGGAGAACCTTCGAGCAACGCTTTGGGGCAGGCATGGAGACCGTCTATGGCCGCGAAATCGACGATCTGGTCGCCGACGGACTGCTGTGTAGAGATGAACGAGGCATTCGCCTGACCGTTCGTGGACACCTGCTGGGCAACCAGGTCTTTGCAGCGTTCCTGCGATAGAGGCGATCCCATGTGCTATACCCTGTGCCCCTCTCACGAGTGCAGGGCAGCACATGGGATCCCTTTTTCGATGCGGTCAGGCCCTCAAAATGGCGATCTTGGCCGTGATCTGAGAGCGGATGCCTTGCACCTTTTCTACCAGCGCTTGCTCCTGGTTGGCGCCAAACCTGGCCGTGAACTTGTCAAAAGTCTCAAGGAAAGCATCGTTTAGCAGGCCACGTTGGTCCTCGAGTACGGCATTCGTTCCTTCCGGATAATCGGAGCGCATCACTCTGTTGATCAGCCGGACGTCCGGAGGCAGGCCCGCCTCGATGACGTTCATGGCGGTTTCCCAAATCGCCGCTAACTTTTGAGACCGCTCCGGATCCTTCTGCGCTTCTGCCGCAGCTCGGTAGCGACCCAGCACACTGAAGAACACTTCGTCGATCTCATCACTGTGCTCCCTCACCTCAGCTTCGAGATCTTTTGCTTCGGAAAAACGCATGATTAGCAGGCTGGCCTGGTCTTCAACCTCACGTACCATGCGGTTCTGTGCATCGATCTCATCCAGAATTCGCGTCCTCAACTCTGTGAGGTTCTTGGCTAGTTCACCATTGCCCGCGTTCTGAGCAGCCTCGATCCTGTTCGTGAGGGCTTGGAAAAAACCGTAATCTAACCGCCGCCGATTCAGCGCGACGGTGGCGCGCCAGGTCTCCCCAGGCTCCGCTTTGCTCAATAAGTCGATAAGATCATCGTCGCTCGCCTCTTCAGGAGCAACGCCAGGCATAGTGGGCGTGACCTTTTTCAAAAGCTTTTCGCGCAAGGTGGACAGACTGGTAGCGTGCTCCTGGTTGCCATCCTGTTCGTAGGCTTCTATTGAGTCGCTCAAGATCAGGAAAAACTCATAGTTCAAAGCCTGGCGGTTATCTTCGATCAGTTTATCCAGCGTAGGATCATCCTCCACGGCAGCCAGCAGCTGGTTGAGTAGTCTCAGTCGCGAACGCTGCTGCTCCAGAGCCTCCCTGCTGATTCCGTCGGCCTCCAGAATCGCGTCATATAGACCTTCTAGAGTCAGGGCGACCCTGGGCTGGAAGAAATAGGCCTTGCGCTGCTCATTGGGCAAGCTATTCATCACGGCCTGGACCAGGCCACCGATGAACTGCTCCTGTTGGTCGGCGGACAATCCCAAGTCTGGTGGAACGTAGGAGATGAGCAACTCCTTGCTGGGATCGTGATAGAGAAGGGGCGTACTCAAGACACCGCCAGCGCCACATTGTGAGCAGCGCGCATAGTTGACTTGCCCTCTTAAGAATTTTTCCTTGAGTTCGGGTTCTGCACCTACATCGATGACCGTGTGCACCTGGACAATCAAGTTGGTACCACACTGTGGACAACGCACCTGGGTGGGCATCGCTGGGAACGCCATTGGGAAGAACTCCTTTGCAACGATCGATTGTAACGAAAGGCCGCTAACGAGTAGCTCGACGTGATTCTCTCGTGACGGACTCTTATATTGCGCGCACAGACAAAACACGAGATAGCAGGAGAGCGGGGTTTGTTACCGTCGCGGACCGCACTTCGTCTTCCGTCAAGCCGGCGCCCGCGGCCACACGCCGGGCAAAGGCCATCGTCGGCAGGTCGGCGGGTTCATGGCTGTCTGAATCCACAACCATCCTTGCGCCCGCCTCACGGCAGATTCGGGCAACGTGGCCGTTGGTGTACGAGTGGCCTGGGCGCGTTGTGATCTCGATAAAGCATCCACGCTCTGCCGCATCCCTGGCTTCATCGAGGGTAATGAACCCTGGATGCGCCAGCACATCCACTGCCGGCGAATCGATGGCGGCGCGATTAGTGCCCGGCGCAACAGGCTCGACGATGGTCTCACCGTGAACCACAACGACTTCGGCCCCCAGAGCCTTGGCTCGGCGCGCGAGCCTATCGATGCGCGCGGGGTGAACATGGGTCAACTCGACACCAACTATCAATTTCGTGCCAAAGTCGGTGGCCTGCTCCACAAGCACACGGCGGAGGCTATCGATGATCGTCTCCAGATTGCTGGCATCCGCATGGTCCGTAATAGCCACAGCCATGAAATCCAGGACTTCAACGCGGCGCAACAACTCCGAGGGCAACAGAACACCATCACTGAGCAGGGAATGTGTGTGAAAGTCGATCCTCCCGCCCTGTGCATTATCCGGACTTGGCTCACTCATGGACACCCCACGATTGTCTCGATTATCAGTTTAGCTTGGAGATTCTGATCCTATGCGGAGCAAGGGCTTTTGTCAAAATACCTCTATGGTTGCCCCAGAATAGGGTAACTTGGAATCGTCCTTTGCCTGAGGCGCTCCTGGCGCTGATGGTCAGACTATAGCCTAGACCATGCGCGGCACGCGGGCCAGGATCTCGGACACCACCTCATAGTTGATGGTTCCCAAGTGACGAGCCACCTCGTCCACAGTGATTGCATCATGCCCCTGGGCGCCGATCAGCACCACCTCATCTCCTTGGCGCACCCCCGGGATATCGGTAACGTCGATGGTGGTTTGGTCCATACAGACCCGGCCCACGATCGGTGCACGACGTCCTCGGACCAGCACATCACCCCAATGAGAAGGAGCGCGACGAAAGCCATCAGCATAGCCCACGGGGATGACCGCAATGCGCGAAGGACGATCGGTACAAAAAGTGCGTCCATAACCAACGTAGCTGCCTGGGGGCAGTTCCTTGACCTGTGCCACCTGGCACTTGAATGTCAGCGCAGGACGCATATCGGGAGGACACGGCGCCTCAGATGATGGATTCAAGCCATACAAGGCGATCCCCGGCCTCACCATATTGTAGTGACTGTCTCGCAGGCGAAACAGGCAGGCACTGTTGGCGGCATGGATGTGCCGCGGCAAAAGACCCAAATCGCCCAACCTGGCCAAAGTCCCGTCAAATTGCGCCAACTGCCATCGCGTGTAGGATAGATCGGCATCGTCTGCAGCAGCCATGTGCGTGTAAATGCCATCTACATCCAGCCCGGCCAGATCGCGTCGCCCAGGGTCTGTTGGAGATGCCGGGCTTCCGCCACCCGCGCCTTTTGGAGGTCGGACAGGTAGCCGGTCGATGTGAGTGTGGTCGGCAGGTTGAGGTTGCTGAGTGCAGAGAGGCCTACCAGCGCGAGCAGCAACACCACGAGTGCGATGGCTGCCCCGCGCAAGAGGCGCAGGCTATGTCTGATCATACGATGGCTCCTTGGCGCCGTCATTGTCGCGCAACCGTCCACCGCGTCAAATTATGCTG
>CAYQDH010000117.1:0-12769 GCA_964416075.1 uncultured Anaerolineales bacterium
GGTCTGATCGGTTCCAACCCACAGAGAATCGGATAGCACCTGGGATCGCATGCCGGTATACGACATCGTAAAAAGTGCCTACATCCACATAACTACGCTCGTCCCCCGTATGCAGCACTCGCGAGCGGTCGGCGGATTCGCTAGTCTGTTTGAGCACAAGCAGGAGCTGCAGGATGGCCGTTTTCCCCGAGCTGTTGGACCCAAAGAAGCCAGTCAAAGGGGCCATGCGAATGGACCCCGTGTTCCGCCACGACTTGAACCCCTCGATCTGCAGTTGGGTGATCATGCTACATACTCCCACCGCGGCGCGAACCGCCGCATGGTATCGCGCCCGCTCCATGGCTGAGGGAGCGGGCAGAGCACCACAGGATATGCGCTACGCAAGGCTCGAAAGTCAGCAGTGATTATAGCTGCCCGGAGCATATCGTCAACCAAGGCGGCCCTCTTCTCGGTCGCGCGCGCGGGCATGCTCGGCGAGCAGATCGGCCGTCAGAGAGGGGCCATCTTTCAGCAGGCCATTCAGGGCTGTGATGGGATCAATGGTCCCGTACTGGCGACCGGCGGCGGTGAGGGCCAGGATGTTCTCCTCGGGCGTCTCGGGGTCGATGCGCCCGGTGGGGCTGAGGATATAGCCACCGCCCTGCCCCGCATCGGCGAGGCAGCGACGCGCCTCCTGCTCCACCTGCTGCGGCGTGCCATAGGCCAGCAGGTGGGACAGGAATCCGCCCATCAGGCAGACCCGGTCGCCGATGCGTCGCTTGGCGTCGGCCAGGACCACGTCGCCGGAGGCTGCGGCGGGCGTGAGGGTCTCCAGGGCGTCGATGCCCGTGTCGGCCAGATCCTCCAGGAAGGCATTCTTTTTGCCGCAGATGTGCAGGTGCACGCGCAGCCCGGCCTCGTGAGCGGCGCTGACGATGGCTTTGTCGCAGGGCATGATGAACTGACGATACATGGCCTTGGAAAGGCCGAAACCGACGAAGGAGCTATCCATGCGCAGGGTCACATCCACGCCGGCGCGGGCGATCTCGCGCACCAGCTCCACCTGGTACTCGGTGAGCAAGCCCAGGAAACGAGTCACCCAGGCCGGCCGATCGTAGAGGTCGTACATGATGCCATCGGGGCCGCGGAAGAAGGAGGCGATGGTCCACACACCGGCGAAGGAGGCCATGGCCCAGCAGCGGTCGCCCATGGCGGCCAAGTCGCGGCGGATCAACTCCGGGGCGATGATATCGCGGGGATGGGGACGGTAGCGCAGCAGGGCGATATCCTCTTCTTCCTTGATGAATGGTTCGGAGATCGTGCCAAAGTCGTCGGGCGTTTGCACGCGCACGCATGTTAGGGCGCCCGAGGGTGTATCGATGGCATAGTCCGTGCGCAGGGTGCCGCCCGGCTGCTGCACGGTCTCTTCGCGCACCTGCCAGTCGGCGGCGGCGCGGCGATAGGCCTCGGTCTCCTGTCCCGGTTCGGGCTGGGCCAGGAACCAGTCGCGCCCCGTGCCGCGCACATAGAGGTGCGGATCGAACCCGTAGCGTAGCTGGTTTCGAATCCCCGCCTCGACGGGGTCCTCACCTGGCGCTCGCGGCGGAAAGTGCTGCCGCGCAAAGCCGGCGTGAAAGTAGGATAGCGCGATGGGCGCCCGGTCGGCGGGCTGATGATGGTAGGTTGCCAGGTACCGTTCCCGAACGTTCATCGATCCTCCTATTGAAAGCCTTTGCGCGAGGTGAAGCGATCCTGGGTGGTGTGCAGGGTCCAGATATCCTTGCTGAGCTCGCCCAGCGGATGTTGCCTCGGCGTAGCTCTATATAGCCTGGCCGCGGTTGAGATAGGTGGGTACGCCCTCCTCGGCAAAGATGCCGTCGATCTCGCTGCGGTCCTCGGCCGTGAGGCGCCAGTCAGCGGCGGCGACGTTCTCGTCGAGCTCCGTGCTGTTGCGCATGCCGACAAGGGCCACCGTGACGCCGGGATGTCCGAGGACCCATGCGATGGCCAGTTGGGCGACCGACTTATCATAGCGGGCGGCGAGTGCCTTCAGGCGGTCGACCACCCGGAGCTCCTTGAGGAACTCTTCGCGCTGGAAGAGAGGTAGGCCAAAGGCCCCACCCTTGGAGCGCCAGTCCCAATCGACAAAGCGAGTCTCCGGGGTAAAGGCACCGGTGAGCAGGCCGAAGGCGAGGGTGCCATAAGCCATATAGCCGATACCGTGGGCCTGGCAATAGGGCAAGACCGCCTTTTCGGCGCGGCGATCGAACATATGGTAGCCCACCTGGTTAGCGGCCATATGTCCGGCCTTCTCGCAAGCGTCCATCATGGCTGGGCTAAAGTTGGAGACGCCATAGTGACGTATCTTGCCCGCGCGTTTGAGGTCTTCCATGGCGCGGATCGGCTCGTCGTAGGGGGTGTTGTGGTCGGGCCAATGGATGAGCAAGAGATCGATCCAGTCGGTGTTCAGGCGGCGCAGACAACCGTCGGCGTGGGAAATGACATGATCGTAGCTCGAGTTCTTGCCTACAACTTGTTTGCCTTCGTAGGCAAAACCGACCTTTGTGACCAGGACGACCTGCTTGCGGCGAGATCCCAGGGCTTTGCCCAGGATCTCCTCGGAGTGGTAGGGGCCATACACCTCGGCCGTGTCAAAGAGCGTGATGCCGCGGTCGATGGCTGCGTTCACCGCGGCGCTGGCCTCCTGAACGTCGATGGCGCCGTATTCGGTGGTGCTCATCTCCCAGGTGCCAAATCCGACGGCGGAGCAATAGAGATCGCTATCGCCGAATCGTCGTTGTTCCATCTCATGGCCTCCCAAGAAAGTATCGTGTGGGAGTCATTCTACACAGATTAGCGTATAGAATCCAGGATGGCGTGCTGTGGCATGGCCAAGCGGTTGCTGGCTGGTCACTGCGAAGATGGATGCTCGTGGCCGGCGTTCTCGTGCTGCAGAGTAGGGATTGGCTGCAACGCTCGAGTAGGTTGTGTCTATGAACGTGGGTCGCCGACTAACGACGTCGGTCGACCCACGTTCTCGCTCGCGCTACTGCAATCTCGTCTCCGCTCTACCTAAAGTTGCTAGGTCGAGCGTCGAGCTCGATCTCCACCTGGATACGCTGGCCGTCGCGCAGTATGGTTAGCGCCATCGTATCGCCGGGGTTCCTCTTGGTGGTTTCGTCCAGGAGCTCGGCAAAGTCAGCGATGGGCTCGCCATCGACCTCGACCACCACGTCGCCACCCGTGGGCACCTGGATGCCCTCGATGGTCCGCGATCCGCTGCTGCCCCTCAAACCAGCGCGGCTCGCCGGGCTGTTGGCGACCACCTCGCTGATATAGGCGCCCTGCTGAACGTCCAGATCGTTGGCCTCTTGCACGAGGAGCGTCACATTACCGCCGCTGACCCCCATCCAAGGCCACTGGAAACGCCCCGTCTCGATCAGCACGGGCACGACGCGGCGCACGATGTTCGAGGGGATGGAGAATCCCACACCAGCGTTGGCCTCGGCACCACCTGTGGCGATCTGGGCATTAACACCGATTACTTCGCCCTGCAGGTTGAGCAGGGGACCTCCCGAGTTGCCGGGGTTGATGGCGGCGTCGGTCTGAATGACCTGAGGAATGTTAAAGGGGGTAGCGCCAGAGGGAATGATGCGCCCCACGGCACTGACGATACCGATCGTCATACTGCTACCCAGGCCAAAGGGGCTGCCGATGGCCAGGACCCAATCTCCAGGCCGCATGCTATCCGAATCGCCCAAAGGCAGGGGGCGCACATCCGACGGCAGGCTATCGACTCGTATCACTGCCAAGTCACTATCCGGATCGGTGCCCACGAGCTCGGCCGCACTCTGCTGTCCATTGTAGTACACCACGGTGATCAGGGTGGCCCCGCCGACCACGTGGTTGTTGGTCACGATGTGGCCAGCGGTGTCGATGATAAAGCCGGAGCCGGTGCCCTGGCCCGACTGGCCAGCCGACTGGACGGTGACCTGAATATTGACCACGCCGGGATTGAGGCTCTCATACAAAGGAGCCAACGTCATCGGAAGCCCCGCGGCCGTGGCAGCCCCATCCTGGGGCGCCAATGTCGGCGCGGGCGCGGCAGTGAGGGTGGGCACTACCTGCTGTGTAGCCTGTGCTCTCGGAGCGGGTGTATCCACAGCTCGTTCCTGTCGCGCCATGGGGGTCGGCGCGATCTCCTGGCTCTGAGGAGCCCTCATGACGCGCGGAACCAAATAAGCCCCTAGACCGACCACCACGACCGCAGCCAGGATCAGCACGAGACACCCCGCGGCGAAAATCCAACCCACGCTCTTGTTACTCATATCCTTTTCCTCCCAACAATATATTAAGAAAACGTGGCCGCTTGCTTTGTATTCGGATTCCAGCGCACTTGTTGTTGTCTCGTCCGGTCTGTACCCAAAGGGCACAGCCAACAGATGTTGGAGGCACGACTCGAAATACCGATGGAGCCAATATGCAGAAACAACCATAAGTCGCGGCCTAGTTCACTCTAATTGGGAATGATGTGCTGCGATGCTCGATACGTCACCTGGTGATATAACGTGGCAAATTAGAGCAGACGAGGGCAGGTGAAACGCACTAGTCCGCCGATAACCGGACACATGCGCCATAAATATGGTAGCACCTTATAGACGCGCTGTCAAAGTCAGCGAGTCTGGATTCAGGGCTTTGCTCAAGTCGGAAAGGCCGTCGGGCCGAGCGCAAGCGACAGGTGTCGGCTATAGTCAACGGAGATGCTTCACTACGTTCAGCATGACATAACCGCGACGATGACACCGCCCTGGTCTAGATTATTGCGACAGAATGGGGCGTAGCTCTTCCCAAGGCACCTCGTGCGGCAGGCGGCTGCTGCGGGCACTGAGCGCTGCCGCCACGCCCGCTGCCTGGCCCATGGGCACGGCATTCCCGGTGACGCGATAGCTGGCATGGGCAAAGAAATCGCCGCTGATGCAACGGCCGGCCATCAGCAAGCCATCCACATCGCGGGCGATGAGCGCGCGCATGGGGATGTCGTAGGGGACCGCCTTGACGCCACCGTTGGAGAGGCTCTTGCCCTTGTCGGGGTCCAGGGAATGGATATCCACATTGAAGGTGACGCGGCAGACGGCGTCGGGTTGGCGCGCGCCGCGCACTAGGTCATCCACGGTGACGAGGTAGCGGCCATGGATGCGCCGGCCCTCACGAATGCCGATCTGCTCGCAAGTGGCCACCAGATGGGTGCCCTCCCATGCGCCCCCCAGGGCGCGCAACCCCGCCACCACGCGGTTCACCTCGGCGCGCCCGCTCAAGGTGGCCCGGCTCAGCTGCTCGGCGTCGAGGGCGGAGACCCCGTACTGGTGGTTGATCATCAAGGCCAGCAGGTTCCCATGCACCTGGAAGAGGGTGGGGTGCCCATAGGAGGGCTCCAATCCCGCGCGATGGAGCTCGCCCATAAAGCGCCCCACGGCGGGGAGGTGAATCTCGTTGCCCTGCCAGAAAGAGATATAGTCGTGCAGGTCTGTGGCATGGGCCACGTTGATGAGGGCCATGTAGGTCATGGGCTGGGTCTGGCCCGTCTGTGGGTGGCCGACATCGTACTTGCACCCGGCGAGGGCGGCCAGGTCGCCGTCTCCGGTGGCATCGATGAAGGCTCGGGCGCGCCAGGCCTCGCGGCCCGACTTGCTTTCGGTGATGATGGTATGCAACCGCCGTTCCTCGTCGCACACGGCGGCCACCACGCGGGTGAACAGGCGTACCTGGACGCCCGCAGCAAGGCACATCTCATCCAACAGCAGCTTTAGTGCTTCGATGTCGTAGGTGTAGTGGCCCATGTTCGTACCGATGCGGGCATCACGGCGCTTGAGCTCGTTGGTGATCTCGCGAGCCAGGCCGGGCTTGTCGATATCCCATATCCAGGCCAATTGGCCGGCGGTCCAGGTGCCGCCCAGGCAGCCATGGACCTCGATCAAACGCGTGCGGGCCCCGGCGCGGGCCGCCGCGATGGCAGCGGCCACGCCCGCGGGGCCAGCGCCACAGACGATCACATCGGTCTCTTCGACGATGGGGACCTGGCGCTCCGGCTCCTGAAAGCACGATTGTTGGATCGTCATGTGGCTCACGCTCCTTAGGCGGTCTGGCCCACCCTAGACAGGGTAAATGATATGCGAGTTCCAGGGGATGATCAAGGGCCGAGGCCCGCCCGCCGGGAAGAGCTCCGCCCAATCGCGGGGATCATAGGTGCGCTTGGCAAAGCACTCATAGTGCGCCGGGACGGCCGTCTTCAGCCCCAGCTTTTGGGCGAATTTGATGCTGCCCTCGAAAAAGGGGAACTCGCCCTCGGTGGGGTGGGTGGTCAGAAAGCCGATCTCCGGCTTGAGCGCGGCGATGGGCCGGATCATCTCATCGTGCTCAGCGATGGTGTTGATGCAGTCGCCGGAATCATAGATCACCAGGCCCCCCATCTCGATGACATAGCCGAGGTGGGGGGTGTTGGGCGGCTGGATCCCCGCCGCTGGGTCGCCTTCGGGGGGCTTGCTATAGAAAGCATGGACTGCGATGCCGTCCAGAGAGACGGTCTCGCCCGCGCCGATCACGGTAGTGTGGTCCGGCGGCACCGAGGACTGTTGGGTGATGCGCTCGATGCTCTCGCGCGGGCCGATGTAGCGCGCCTCGGGCCAGGCCTGCTGGATGCGGGTGATGGTCTCCGGGTGGGTGTGGTCGCCGTGGTCGTGGGTCATCAGGACATAATTGATGGGAAGCTCGGACTCGACCACGGGCGGCGTGGGCCGCTTAAAGCGCTCAGGTGGCCGCTGAGTGGGGAAATAGGGGTCGATGAGCAGGATGGCGCCCTTGGAATCCTTCAGGGCGTAGGCGTTCTGCTCGAACCAGTGGATGCCGATGGAACCGGATGGAACGGACAACTGTGCGAACGGGTGCATAGAGAACCTCCTGGACTAAAGATGACGTAACATGGGATCAATGGGCCAGCCGCGTCAGCCGCGGAGGGCGCAGTCTTTTGGCCAGGCGCGCGCAGCGCGGGTCGGCCAGCCATTCTTCCAACATGGCATCGACCTGCTCCAGGCTACCGGTGCGGTGGTCGGCGAGCAAGTTGATGCGGATGAGGTCCAGGTCGCCGCGCGCCACGCCCTCGATCATCGTCTCGGCCTCGAAGAGGCGGGGCAGCATGGCCCCCACCAGAACCTTGCGCGGCAGTTGCGGCTGGGGCAGCGGCTCGATGACGCCGTTGCGCACCAGCGCTTCGCATTCCACAACCACATCCTCGGGGATGCCTTGCAGGATGGGTCCGCGGTTGGGGATGTTGACGTGGAAGGGCGCTTGGCCTCCGTGCACCAAGGTATCGATGAGGGGCACGATCTGTTCGTCGCTGCGCACCGGCTCAAAGGTGTCGGTGGCTCGCAGGTTATCGTCCAAGGTGACACGCTCGATGTCGCGCAGGTTCTGCTCCAGATTGTCCAGGTATTTCCGCCAACCGATCTCAGAGTCGAATCCGCCATACGGGCCGTACCATTTTTTGCGCGTCTCCAGGTCTTGCAGGTACCACCAGCCCAGCACGCGGGGGATGTCGCACATGCGCGGGGTGTCGCCGATGGGCATGAGGCCAAACAGCTTGTACTGGTGCATGGCTGCGCGCGAGACCGGCGTATCGTGAAAGTAAGGGAGCGGCTTGGTCCAGAACTCCTCGGCTTGAGTCGCGATCCACTGGTCGAGGAGGGGATAGGCATCCTGCCCCTTGTAGGTGAACTCGGTCATAAAGATCCAGTGGTTAAAGCCGATGGACTGGGCCGTGACATGCTCGAGTTCCAGACCCAGTACCTCCGCGATGCGGTGCCAGCCCGTGTGGCCGTGGCACAACCCCACGACGCGGATGCCCGTCTCGCGGGTCATCATCGTGCAGCCCTCAAAGACAGGGTTGGAAGACTGGATGAGCCAGGCCTGCGGGCAGAGGCGCTCCATGTCTTGGGCGATCTCGAGCATGAGGGCCATGTTGGTAAAGGACGACAGGTGCGCCCCGCGGTAGTAGCCGTGTCGCTCGGACAGGGTGCGCTGGTATTCGGCCCAGGAATGCCCGCCGTCGAGGGCGGTGTTGATGACGAATTCAGCGCCGCGCAGGGCCTCGGCGCGGTCGGTGGTGGAGGTGATGGATAGGCCGGAGCTGAGCTCCCCGTCGATCTTGTGCGCCAGCTTCTCCACCAAGGCGAGGCGCCGCGCGTCGACATCCATCAGGCAGATCTCGCTACCGGCCAGCGAGGGTGTGACGCAGAGGTCGCGCACAATGCAGGCCGAGAACTGGGCGCTGCCGGCGCCGATGACAGCTATGCGAGTTGTAGTCATGGTTGGGCCTTCCTTGTCGTGCGGTCTAGGGTGGTGGTGCACGGGCCGGACGACAAACCCTAGTGTAGGATGGCAGGGGGCATTCGTCAACCCGGGCTACGCTTGTGCCCAGGGCTTGGGCAAAGTCGTTGCGCTGATGAGGTCAGATGCAAACGACAGGGCTCGACTATAGGGCGCGGGGATCCTTCACCTCGTTCAGGATGACATAATCGTGACAATGAAAGCCCTGCGCTTGTGCGAGCTCGCTCGAGGCTGGGACTGGAACAGAAGACCGGATTTGACAGGCCATCTCGCCCTGATTATACTTTGCCGACTAAGGTTTTGGTGTGCTGTGCGCTGGGTGCTTGTCGTACGTCGGCGGCGTAGCATGCTGCGAAAGGAAAGGGCCATGACTCCGTCCTCGGGCGATGAGAGCCTCGATTATGTGCTGGCCGGGGTGTGCAAGCTGCACCACGACCGGATAAGGTCCGTGTTCGAGGCGGTGGGGCTGTACCGCGGGCAACCGCCTATGTTGAGGGTCCTGGCTAAAGAGCAAGGCCTGTCACACTCTGAGTTGGCCTCTCGGCTGCACGTGACCCCCGCCACGATCAGCAAGATGATCGACCGCATGGAGAGATCGGGGTTCGTGAGGCGACAAGGGGACCCCGCAGACCAACGCGTCTCTCGTGTGTACCTTACCGAGCAAGGCCAGGCGGTGCAAGCGGAACTCGGTCGCCTTTTCGGCAAGATCGAACAGGAAACATTTGCCGGCTTTACCATGGAAGAACGCTTACTATTGCGGCGGCTTCTTCTTCATGTGCGAGAGAACCTGGCACGGGCGACCGGCGCAGAGCCTACGAGGTAGAGATCTTTTGGCAGCGCGCACCTTGTGGCGCACCGTCGACGATGGCGGAAGCGCGCCCCTGAGAACAAGACACCCCTTTTCAACGATCAAAGATGATTCTATTATGTCGTTTTAGTTAGATGGCAAACTAATTGGAGGTTCGGATATCTCGATGAAGTCGATACGCCACCTGATAGTGTTTGTCAAACCGTATTGGCGCTGGGCGGCGCTCGCGCCCCTGTTGATGATGTTGGAAGTGATCATGGACCTGATGCAGCCGCGGCTGGTCGAGCGCATCATCGACCAGGGGATCGCGCAGCTGGACCTGGACATGGTGATCCGTACGGGGCTGCTGATGGTTGGCTTGGCCGCCATAGGCGCTGTGGGGGGCATGAGCAATGGCATCTTTGCCACGCGGGTTGGGCAGGGCTTTGGCGCAGACCTGCGAGAGGCCCTCTTTCGGAAGGTGCAGTCGCTATCCTTTGCCAACCTGGACGACCTGGAGACGGGGCAGTTGGTCACGCGGCTGACGAACGACGTGACCCACTTGCAGGAGGCGGTGATGATGTTGCTGCGCATGCTCATCCGGGCGCCCCTACAATTGTTGGGCAGCCTGATCATGGTGATCATCACCATCCCGCAGCTGGCCTTCATCCCCCTGGCGCTCGTACCCTTGCTGTTGGTGGTCATCGTCTGGGTTGTGAAAAAGGCCACGCCGATGTTCGGCCTGGTGCAGAGCAAGCTGGATGCGCTGAATGAGGTAATGCAGGAGAACCTGGCCGGTGTGAGGGTGGTCAAGGCTTTTGTGCGCGCCGACTATGAAAAGGCGCGGTTTGGGGCCACCAACGATGCGCTGATGGACCAGTTCATCAGCGTTGCTCGGATAACGACGGTGCTCATGCCGGTCATGATGACCGTGGTGAACCTGGGGGTCGCCGGGGCGATGTGGTTCGGCGGGGTCCGCGTCACGCAAGGGAACATGCAGGTGGGCCAGATTGTGGCTTTCATCAACTATCTGCTGATCACCCTGTTTTCGCTGATGATGGTGAGCATGATGATCATCCAGCTGTCGCGCGCCCAGGCCTCTGCGAACCGCATCGACGAGGTGCTGCAGAGCGTGCCCAAGATTCGTAACAAGCCCCAGGCCGTGCGCGAGTTGGTGTCCCAGGGGCAAGGCGACGCCAAGCAGGGCCGGGTGACCTTTGAGAATGTGTCCTTTAGCTATGACAACGACGGGATGGGCGACGGTAACGGCAATGGTCACGGGCCGGGACGCGATGCCGTGCTCAAAGAGATCTCTTTTACGGCCGAGCCGGGCCAGATGGTAGCGATCATCGGTACCACGGGCTCGGGCAAGTCGACCTTGGTGCACCTGATTCCGCGCCTATACGATGTGAGCGGGGGACGCGTGACGGTTGATGGCCATGATGTGCGGGACCTGGATTACGAGTGGTTGCGTAAGCGTGTGGGGATGGCCTTGCAGGAGACGGTGCTCTTTTCGGGCACCATCCGAGACAACATCCGCTATGGTCGACCAGAGGCCACGGATGACCAAGTGGTGGCGGCGGCCAAGATGGCCCAGGCACACGACTTTATCCTCTCTTTCCCCGACGGTTACGACACGATGCTCGGCCAGCGCGGGGTGAACATATCGGGTGGGCAGAAGCAACGCATCGCCATCGCTCGCGCGCTGTTGATCCAGCCTGCGGTGCTGATCCTGGACGATAGCACGAGCTCAGTGGATATGGAGACCGAGGCCAAGATTCAGGAGGCGCTGCGAGGGTTCATGCGCGGGCGCACCTGTTTTGTGATAGCCCAACGCATCAGCAGTGTGCTCAATGCTGACAAGATCCTGGTATTGGACGAGGGCCGGATTGCGGCGGAAGGAACGCACGAAGCCCTGTTTGCATCGAGCCCCATCTACCGCGAGATATGCGAGTCACAATGGGGGAACGGAGCGGTGAGCCATGGCTGAGAGACACACTGTACAACGCAGCAGCGGAGGAAACGGTAGCGGCAGCCGATCATCCACAAGACCACCCGCGCGGGTGGGGCCTGGTCCGGGCCCTGGCGGGCCGCGATTCCACGAGGTACAGAAGCCCAAGGATGCCTGGGGGACGCTCAGACGGCTGTGGGTGTACCTGAGACGGCAACGCACGGCCTTGGTGGGGACCACGTTGCTCGTCGTGGCCACCACGGGGCTGGAGTTGCTGGGCCCGTACTTGCAGGGGATCATCGTCGATAGTGCGATCGCTCGGGGCGACCTACGCGAGTTGGCGCGCCTTGTGGGTATCTTGATCGCGACGAACTTTATAACGGCAGCCATGGTATGGCTGCAACAATATATCATGATCGGGGCCACGCAACGGATGGTGCGCGATCTGCGCGATGATCTGTTTGCCAAGCTGCAGACGCTCTCACTCCGTTTCTTTGACCAGCGGGCACATGGCGAGCTGATGAGCCGCCTAACGAACGATGTGGAAACCATCAACATGGTGCTGGCTAATACTATCACGCAGCTGATGCACAGCGTCTTGAGCGTTGTTGGCATCCTGGCCGTGATGATCGCGATCAACCTACCCTTGACCGTGGCCAGCCTGGTGACCGTGCCGATCACGATATTGTTGGCCAGGGCCATGACCCGTTATACCCGCAAGCGATTCCGGGAGCAGCAGCAGCACCTGGGCGATCTGAACGGCATAATCGAGGAGACGGTCACCGGCCAGCGCGTGGTCAAAGCCTTTGCCCAGGAAGATGCGGTGATCCGGGATTTCGACGGGGCTAACCGGCGGCTGCAGAAGGCCGCCACCAATGCCCAGACGGTGGCTGGGTTCATGGGGCCGCTGATGAACCTGCTCAACAACGTGAGCCTGGCCGTCGTGGCCGCTGCTGGCGGTTGGATGGCTCTGCGTGGCATGGCCACGGTGGGGACCATCGTCAGCTTTATCGGCTACTCGCGGCGCCTGAGCCGCCCGGTCAACCAACTGGCGCAGCTCTTTAACTCGATCCAGTCTGCCCTGGCTGGTGCGGAGCGAATCTTTGAGATCATGGATGAGGTCTCCGATTTGGTCGATGCTCCCGATGCTCGCCGGCTCGAGCACGTCGAGGGGGATGTCGTGTTCGACGACGTTTGCTTCAGCTACGAGGAAGGCGTCCCCGTGCTCAAGAACGTCAGCCTACATGCGTCGCCGGGGCAGATGATCGCGCTGGTGGGACCTACAGGCGCGGGAAAGACCACCATCGCCAACCTGCTCACTCGCTTTTATGACGTGAATGAGGGAGCGATCCGGGTGGATGGCCAGGATATCCGCCAGGTGTTGAAGGATGATCTGCGGCGAAAGATCGGCCTCGTGTTGCAGGACAACTTTTTGTTCGGCGATACGGTGATGGCCAATATCCGCTATGGCCGGCCAGACGCTACAGACGACGAGGTATTCTCTGCGGCCAGGGTGGCCAACGCCGATCACTTTATCCGTCACTTGCCCGAGGGATACCAGACGGTGCTCACGGAGCGAGGAGCGAACTTGAGCCAGGGCCAAAGGCAGTTGCTGGCCATTGCGCGGGCTGTACTGGCTGACCCCGACATCCTGATCCTTGACGAAGCCACCA
>CAYQDH010000118.1:0-12766 GCA_964416075.1 uncultured Anaerolineales bacterium
ATACCAATGTCGATGGCAAGACGGACGTGTGGGGCATCCAGTTGCCCGCGGCCTGGACGTCCGGCTTTGAGTATTGGGTGGCTGCCGCCGGTGGAAGCTTGATCAGCGAGGATGGCGAGAATTTCGCCGGCTATATGGATTCCCCGGAAGTCGCGCGCGCCGTCCAGTTCTATGGCGACCTGTATAACAAGCACAAGGTCGCGCCGCTACCCGCAGATATGAACCTCTTTGGCGGTGGGAACAGCGAGTTCGACAACGGTAAGGCCGCCATGCGCATCTTTGGGCGATGGCCGCAATCCGGATACAAGACAAACCCTAACATCGACCTGGGTGTGGTGGGCACGCCTGTCGACAAGGAACGCGCCAACGTGCTCTTCTGGGGTGGCTTTGGCATCTTTAGCGGCAGCGAGAACACCGAGGCCGCGTGGCGATTCCTCCGCTTCTACGCCGGCCAGCAGGGCGCCGAGGTATGGAAGGATTGGGCGCTGCCCACCGTCCAGTCGGTGGCCGAAAGCTCGGGCCTGACCGAGGATGCTATCGAGGGCGCATGGATCGCAGAGCTGAACCACCTAGCTCCTCGTGCGTATGTCTTTACGCCATACTGGGGTGAGACCGCCGATCCTGCCCTGCGCAAGGTCCTGGAGAGGGTGATCATCGAGCCCAACGCCGACGTCTCTGCGGCGCTGAAACAGGCCGCCCAGGAGGCACAGAACGCCTTGGCGGAGAAGCAGTAAGTCGTTCTGTATGTGTTGATCGCCAAAGGGGGGACGCGGACCCTGACGTGTCTGCGTCCCCCTCATATCGCAGAAGGGATTTGCAGAGTCAGCAGATGGCCCAAAATAGGTCCGCTAGGCACGAGGCAATCCAGTTCTACATCTGCATTTCACCGTGGCTCATGGGCCTGCTGGTGTTTGTACTTGGGCCGATGGTAGCCTCGCTGTTTTTTAGCGTTACGCGGTGGGATCTGCTCAGTCCGCCACAGATCGTGGGTCTGCGCAACTATGAACGCCTCTTTACGCGTGATCCACTGTTGTGGCAGTCTCTTCGTGTGACCGTTCTCTATACGCTGATGTACGTACCGGCAGAGTTGGTAGGTGGGTTGGCTCTCGCTCTCCTCATGAACCAACCCGTGCGAGGCGTGCGGGTGCTGCGCACATTGTACTATCTGCCCTCCGTGCTCTCGGGTGTGGCCTTTGTCGTCGTCTGGATGTGGCTGCTGCATCCTGAAGCGGGGCTGATCAACGGCACGTTGGCGCTGATCGGCATCCAGGGTCCGCGATGGTTGGCGGACCCCAAGACAGCGCTGATCTCGCTGTGGATGATGAGCTTATGGGGATTGGGGCGTACGGCCGTGATCTACCTGGCAGGCCTGCAGGGAGTGCCCAAAGAGCTCTACGATGCGGCGTCGGTGGATGGCGCGAATTCATGGCATCGCTTCTGGCAGATCACCATCCCAGTGCTCACGTCGACCATTTTCTTCAATCTTATCCTTAGCGTCATCTCCACATTTCAGACTTTTACCAGTGCCTATGTAGCGACGAACGGTGGCCCTCTCGATTCCACGCTGTTTTATGTGCTGTACCTCTATCGCCAGGCCTTCAGCTTTTTCAACATGGGCTATGCTTCGGCCATGGCATGGGTGCTCTTTGTGCTCATCCTGATTCTGACTGTTGCTGTGGTACGGTCTGGCGATTTGTGGGTCTATTACGAGGGAAGGCAGGCCTAGACGATGGCCGAGAGGGTTGCTGTCGAGAGGGCCAACTCCATGCCGGCGCCGGGGAGCAGGCAACTGCCCAACGGGTGGCGGGTCGCCGTGACTGCGCTGCTATACCTGGTGGCTACTGCCTTCCTGGTGCCCTTTTTGTGGATGCTCTCGTCCTCGCTAAAGCCGGAGTACCAGATCTTTGCTACACCACCCCAGTGGGTCCCCAAGCCAGCGAGATGGCAGAACTATGCAGACGCATTGACGTATGTGCCGTTCGGGCGCTATATGCTGAACACGGCCGTGATAGCAGCGGCCACGATCGTGGGGCATCTTTTTTCCTGCACAGTCATCGCCTATGGCTTTGCCAGGCTTCGCGCCCCGGGCCGTGACGCTCTCTTTTTGGTGCTTCTGGCCACCATGATGCTACCCTATCCCGTGACCATGGTGCCACTCTATGTGCTCTTTGACCGACTGGAGTGGATCAACACGTTCTTGCCCCTGACGGTGCCTTCGTTTTTTGGAAACCCTTTCTACATCTTTCTGTTGCGGCAGTTCTTCCTCACGATTCCGCACGACTATGAAGATGCTGCACACATCGACGGCGCTAACCTGCTGCAGGTGATTGGGTTGATCATGATCCCTTTGATCAAGCCGGCACTGGCCACAGTGGCCGTTTTCACGTTCCAGGCGAGCTGGAACGATTTCCTGGCGCCGCTCATCTACCTCAACAAACGGTCGCTATACACGGTCACCTTGGGACTGGGATTCTTTCGGTCCACGTACACCGTGCAGTGGGCCCTGTTGATGGCCGCATCGCTCACGACGATGCTGCCGGTCGTGGCGGTGTTTTTCCTTTCGCAGCGGCTGTTCGTGCAAGGGATTACCCTCAGCGGCCTCAAGGGCTGACGAAGCCAGGCCGGATGCCTGAGGGGCACCTGGTAGGGCTACGCGGGAAGGGTCAGGGCTGCTTCGTCTAGGATGGCCGCTGCTCGGCTGGTGCCGATTCTCGTGCAACCTGCGTCGATAAAGGCCAGCACCTGATCCAGGGCACGGATACCCCCCGCTGCCTTGACCCCTATGCGTCCGCCGCCCACCGCGTTCATGAGCAGAACATCGGGGATGGTCGCGCCACCCGATGCCATGCCCGTGGATGTTTTGACAAAGGTGGCGCCGGCATCGATGGCCATGATGCAGACGGCTCGCTTTTCCGCGTCGGTGAGATAGCAAGTCTCGAGGATGATCTTGCTTGTACGACCCTCGCACGCTCGCACCACCGCGATGATCTCGTCACGCACATAGGTGTGCCCCCCGCTTTTGAGCGCCCCCACGTTGATGACGAAATCAATCTCTGCGGCCCCGTTGGCAACGGCCTCGTGGGCCTCGTAGACCTTGGTCGCCGTTGTGCTCTGCCCCAGGGGCAATGAGACCGCAGCGCACACCCCTACCGGCGAGTTGCGCAGCTGTGCCACGCAGAACGGTACCCAGGCGGGGTTCACAGCCACCGTCGCGACGCCTCGCTGTGAGGCGTCGCTGCAATGGCGGGCCATATCGTCCTCTGTGGCGTCGGGTCGCAGGAGCGTATCATCGATGATACGGGCTAAGGAAGCCACGGTCAGCGCGCTGGGCATGGCAAGCCCCTCCTCTTTCGACATATGCTGTGGCCTGGGCGAAGCTACTCCAGGACCGCGCCGCGGGTGGCGGGGCCCACAGAGCGCCGATAGCGCTCCAAGAGCGAGCCTCGTGGCAGGTTAGTGCTCTCCGGCAGCCGCCAGCTTGTCCGACGCGCCGCCAATACGTCCTCGGCCACATCCAGGGTGAGGGTGTTGCCGGGGATGTCGATCCTGATCGTGTCGCCATTCTGCACCAGGGCTATCGGGCCGCCCAGGTAAGCCTCGGGCGTTATGTGCCCCACGCAAGCACCCTGGGTGGCCCCGGAAAAACGGCCATCCGTCACCAAGGCTACCGAGCGACCGAGCCCCATACCGATGATGGCCGAGGTGGGCATGAGCATTTCTCGCATCCCCGGGCCACCTTTTGGCCCTTCATAGCGGATCACCACGACATCGCCCGGCTGGATCTGCCCCGCCAGGATGGCCTGTAGCGCTGGCTCCTCGCGTTCAAAGACCCGTGCGGGCCCGGCGTGGACCATCATCTCCGGCGACACGGCCGCGCTCTTGACTACGGCGCCTTCCGGCGCCAGGTTGCCGTATAGGATGGCCAGGCCGCCGCGGGGGCTCAGCGGCGACTCGAAGGGATGGATGATCTCGCTGTTGCAGATCGACCGATCGGCGATGTTCTCGCCCATCGTCCGCCCGGTGGCGGTCATACAATCCAGGTGGATACGTCCATGCTGCCCGAGCTCGTTCATGACGGCAGGGACTCCACCTGCGTCGTAGAGGTCCCTGGCAAAATAGCCGCCGGCGGGTTTGATCAGCGCCAGGTGGGGGGTGCGCTCGGCGACCCGGGTAAAGTCATCCCAGGTCAGCGAGAGACCCGCCTCGCGGGCGATGGCTGGCAGGTGCAGAGTGGTGTTGGTAGAGCCCCCGATGGCCATATCGACCGCCAGGGCATTATCAAAGGCTTTAGTGGTAAGGATATCCCTGGGCAGGATGCCTTGGCGATGTAGCCCGATGATGGCATGGCCTGAGGCCCTCGCTAGGGCGACCCGGGCGCCAAAGTGGCTGGGTATCAACGCGCTGTCGGTGAGCGTCATGCCCAGCGCCTCGGCCAAGATGGTCATGGTGTTGGCGGTGCCCATCATGGCACAGGAACCCGGCCCGGGATTGGCCGTGTGTTCGAACTCTTCCAGGTCGCGTTCGCTCATCAGGCCGCGCGTGACGGCCGCCTCCGCCTCGATGAGGTCAGTGTAGCAGGCGCGGCGCCCGCGGAAGCAGCCCGTATCCATGGGGCCGCCCGTTACGATGATCGAGGGGATGTTGAGGCGGGCTGCGGCCATGAGCATGCCCGGCGTGATCTTGTCGCAGTTGGTCAAGAGGACCATGGCATCCAGGGCGTGGGCGGTGATCATCAGCTCGATCGAGTCAGCGATCAGCTCGCGGCTGGGCATGGGCATGCGCATGCCATCCATGCCGGTGGCCAGGCCGTCGCACACGGCGATGGACGGAAATTCGAGCGGGGTACCCCCGGCCTCGGCGATGCCCAACTTGATGGCCTGGCAGAGGGGCTGCATGTGAACGTGGCCAGGGACCAGCTCGTTGAACGAGTTCACGACGGCGACCAAGGGCTTGTTCAGGTTATCGGGCAGCCAACCCATGGAATAAAAGAGCGAGCGGTGTGTGGCACGCTGGGTGCCCTGGGTCAGGGTGGCGCTGTGTAGAGGTTGGTTTTTATTTGACATAAGTTTATCATTCGCCGTTCTATGGATTCTGTAGGAAACGAATGGCCGATCCGGACAAGATCTCTTGTTTCTGAGCGTCGCTCAAGAAATCACAGTGTCGCCGCACCACGTCGAGTATCTGCTGGTAGGTGCTCTTTCTGAGCGTGCCGGGGTAATCGCTGCCCCACATGATCCTCTTGCAATCGATGCGCTCGACAACCCAGCGTATGACCTCCTGCTCCTTAGGGTAGGGGTACTCGTGTTCGGGCCCAAAAGGCGCCTGAAGCGAAGCTAGGTCCAGCCACACATGGGGGTTTTGTGCGAGCAACACGCGTTCCTCCCAACCGGCCTGAGGCGCACCTCCCAGATGGCAGATCGCCAGATGGATGTTGGGGAAGGCATCGATCATGCCCTTAAGGGCTGGGACATCCCCCGCGGGCGCTCCGTTGATGTCGACGATCAGCGGTTTGTGCAGGTCGTTGAGGCGTTCCCAGATGGCCCACTCCTGTGGTCCATCGAAACGAAAGCCGGGATTGAGACGGCGAGTGCTCTGCAGCTCGACCTTGAGGCCGGCCATGCCCTGGGAAAGCAATTGCTCCAGGCGATCAGGTCCGTCGCTCTGGTTCACGGGCCCGAGGTAGGCAAAGCCCACAAAGCGGTCGGGCCACCGTGTTACGGCCTCGGTCACTAGGGCGTTCTGGTCGCCATACATGTGGTGCTGGACCAAGAACGCGCGGTCGATGCCTGCCTGATCCATATAGGCCAGGGCCAGCTCGGGAGGGCTGGCGGATGGGTCAAAGGCGGGTGGAAACATGGGCACGGTCTGACCGCTATCGTGCACCTGGCCGTAACGCATAGGAGCCCAAAAACCGGTGAGTTGCCTGGCAACGTGAATGTGGCAATCTATGATCATCGCTTCATGCCCCTGTCCCGCCCTGGGGATTCATCCACCACGCTCGGGCCTGCCGCACGAGCTCGATCGCCTGTTCATGCCGTTCCCGACACACTTCCAGGGTGGGCTTCCAGATAGTCTGCAGGAATCCCCTCAAGCGCGGCGACGCGATATGCTCGTGACAATACTGCACGGTCATCATGACGTTGCGCGGATCTGACCAGTTGCTAAAGGTGGGTATCTGGTCGTATCCATACTGTTCCAGCTCGGGATACGTTCGGGCGCGGACGACGTCAGGGCCGAACTCGGTGCCATAGTACCAGTTACTTTGAAGAATCGAGAGGGGCATGTTGGCATAGAAAGCATCTGGGTGATGCCAGACGTAATCTGACCATACCCAGGGGCGCACGCCGCCTTTTTCCACCTGCTCGGCATAGAAAGACAGGTCGTGCCACCACAGGTCGTACTGGCGGATGACCACATAGCCATAGTACCGCTGGTGCTCGGCCGTTTCCTCGTCCATTCCCAGGTGGAAGAAGCGCGGTCGATCGAAGAGGTCGATGACCTCGGCGATCAGGTCGCGGCAGACATCATAGTACGTGTCTGTGGAGACGCAGCGGGAATAGGGGCCCAGCCAGGCATCGTGGCACGTGGAAAAGTTCAGCTTGGGGATGGGCTCCAACCCGAGTTGACGGATTTTGGCCAGCTCTTCCCTCAGCTTGGCCGGAGACCAGGCGCCCTCTACGGCGATCTCTGGGTGGCTCTGGTAGCGCACGCCATCCCCTAGGTCAATCACCGCCATATTCATGCCCGCGTCGGCCATCTTGGGTAACAAGTCATTCCACAACGACTCGTCGAAGCGCAGATAGGGCCTGGCGCTGACATGGTCCAACTTCCATTCCGGCGCGTCGCGGTCGGACCACATGTTGTAGCTGAGGTGGAGCAGCGATCCCCAGATCATGGGGCTGGAAGCGGGTGTGACGATAGGCTCGGTCATAATCAGCTCCTTTCTATCGGATGATCTTGGATGTCGACAGGATTCACGACCGGAACCAGGCCATTGCGCTCCCTAATCATGCTTATCTTCGGATCGCTGCGAGCGCGGCTCGCAACGACCCGAGTTCATCCTGCCCAAGAATCACTTGACGGCCTCAGGCAGAGGGCTGCACACGGGTGGTGAGGTCATCACCTTCGCCAAGGGCGCTTGCAGCGTCCAGGACGGTCGCTCCATAGCCCTCCAGAGCAAGGGTCTGTAGCCGCAAGGTTCCATGCAGAACACGCAGTCGGATCTTCTGGTGATCTCTCTTGTCTTTGATGCTGTATGTGCCCCAGGCGTAGCCGTTGGACCAAAAGTATCGCCCTTCACGGGGCGCCAAGGTCATGGTCTGGGTAACTCCCGAGTAATGGAATCCACTCCAGGCCAGCACCGCCCCCCAAGAGGCCATGGCCCGCGCATAGTGGTGGCCGCACTCGGCCTCATCAAAGGGGCTGCGCTTGAGGCCGTCGTACCGCGCCCTGATGTTGCCTATATGCTCTAATCCTTCATCCGTTAGCCCTTCGTACAACATGTGCACCGCAGCAGCGTACTCGAAACCGGTCATGACCTCATTGTAGTAGGGTACGGGGGTCCGAGGGCGCTCGCCGTGAGGATATACACACATTAGCATGGCTCGCTCATCGTTCAGGGCGAAGGATCGCATATGGTTAAAGTGCTGGTACAGGTCTTTCTGGCCGTTGAACCTACTGATGCTCTCCAGGGTGCGCCGCACGTGCTTGCGGTTCAGCAGGTAACCCAAGCCACACACGTGAGCCACGAACTGGCCCACGAGCTGGTCCACCAAGCAGCCCGAGCCCACCTGGTAGTCGGGATCGCTGAGGTCCTGCGCGCCCATCCGAGAACGCAGTCCATCGGCGATAGCCTGACCTGGGGCGGGGGGCAGGATCTGCTGCTCATAGTAGTCGCCGTTGAAGAGGTTGCGGTCCACCCATTTGCTTCCGAGCTTGAAGAGTTTGTGGCAGGTGGAAGCGAACTCGGCGTCGCCCAGGTACGTGGCCATCTCCTCAGCAGCACGTAAAGCGCCCAGGTACCACCCGCCCATGAGGGGATTAGGCCCATAGTACTCGACGTCGAGCGTGTTGTGCTGGCACCCCTCCATCACGCCGTCCTGGTCGGCGTCCCATCCACCGGGGATCCAGCAGAACTCTAGAGCCTTCTTGGCCTGGGGCCACAACTTTTCCAGGAACGCTCGGTCGCCGCAGAGCTGCCAATCGCGATAGAGCTTGAGAAGGCAACCCATCTGGCCATCGGCGGCAGCGATCCCAAATTCCTTGGCGCGCTCGATGGGAAGGTTGACGCGGAAGCTCATCAGGCCCCGATCATCGGTGGCGTGCAGAAACTCGGTGTCGCGCATGGAGCGGGCTAGGTCGCCAAAGAGAAAAGCCGTGGCCTGCTCATAGTTCCACACGTGGGTGCAAGAGCCGTGACAACAACCTCGGTTATCATTGCAGCCTTCCCATCCCAGGAAACGACCATCGGCTGTACGAAAGCAGGTCTGAGAGCGCAATGTGCTCAGGTTAAACAGTGCAGCTTCCTTGGCTGGCGCTGGCAAGTCGCTATCGCAGAAAGCGGAGACGAAGCGGCATGTCTTGTTCTCTAGGGGTTCCAGTTGTGCAACCACGTGCTCAGCTATCTCCCAGGCGTCCTGGTAGTGCGTGGCGTAATAGTTCCCCACGTAATTCGATGCGTTGCAAGCGCCGCTGCAAGCGCACCCCTCCATAGAAGTGGGCGTCTCGGCCTGACTAGGGGTCCAGGTCTGCCGGTTGGGAAAGTGCCAGGTGAGCAGAAAGGTCACTTCCTGGGCCGAGCGAGGCGGGACAAGGACCTCGGCGGCCAAAGAGGCCATCAGCGGATCGCCTGAGAAGGGTGCGCCCGAGTTGGGGGACTGTGAGATAGATGTCGCATCGAGGCGGCCGTCCTCGGCCAGGTCATCCCAGAAGTGTAGAAGGCCGCCGCTCCAGGCTTCGGCGGGCCACGGGCAGCGATGGGATACTTCAGGGGACGTGGTCGTCAGCGCTATAGTCCCATACCGTTCGGCGGCTGCATCGAGGCCCGGCGCGGTAAGCCACAAGCCGCGCACATTGAGCCCCTGTCGGAAAACCGTGACATTGCCCGGGGCGGCGCCGGGCAGATTGACCGTGGCGTCGCCGCCATCAGCGCCGATAAAGTTGCGGAGGGTGCCACAGACCGTGGCCCGCACGGCGCGCTTGCCCTTATTCGTCAAGACATAACGCAGGACCGCTACGGGTAGTCCGCTGGCCTCTGGGTCGGTGGGAATGAGAGGGTTTAGTGCCTCCAGCCGCACGTCGAGGGGGACCTCGGGATCGCTCAGGATAACCTGTGCCAGGGGATAGGCAACGTGAAAACTAGAGCGACGGAAGCGGGGCAGGCCGTGGTATGCCGCTGTGGATCCGGAAGCGCCCTCGTACGGAGGCTGGATGATCCCTTCCAGGGCCCTGGTCACAGCCGGCCGGCCCTGCTCTTGTGCATAGAGCGCGAAAAGGGCCTGCCCTCCGTTGAACCCCTTGGCCGGGCGATTGACGATCTCCCAATCCTGAAGGTTGCCTCGCCCACCCAACGACACCGCACCTGTGCCGATGCCTCCCAGTGGCAGGGCCACTCGGGCTAGGTGTTTCTGGTCATAGTGCGTTAGCACCGGCCAATCCTCGCGCAGCTTGGGCATTGTCGTACTCCTTGTCGAGTCTGGTCAGCGGCCCAGAAAGGCCAGCAACCCGAGGGTGATGTTATAGAGTGCATGTACAAGCATCGATGTGCTGGTGTTCTGGCTTTTGCGCACCATACCCAGGATGAGCCCCACCACTAGGATGACCCCTGTGGCCAGGCTAAAACCGTACTGTGCGTGCAGCAGCGTGAACACGATGGATGTGAGCAGCAGTCCGAAGCGTGGCTGAAGAGCTCCACGGAGAATGCTCTCTTCGCCGATGGCCGCAGCTAGGCCCAAGGTCAGGACGCCCCAGATCGACTGGGTGAGGGGCCCAACCAGGAGCTCGCTCAGTTTTTCGACATCCTGTCCCACAGCAATTCCTATACTGCTGGCCAGGCTCAGTAACCCTGTAACACCAAGTGCCAGGAGAATGCCGACGCTGATGCCCATGGCGAGCTGCATGAGGCTAGGCGTGACGATCCCCAATCGCTGCAGAGCCTCGCCCAACGTCTTGCGGCTTAGCCAGCCCACGCCGATGATGGCCATAAGCAGCCAGATGATATCCTGCGTCCAGAGAACCGTGATCAGATCCAGTTCTGCCAGGCCCCCTGTGCTCTCCACCAGAGAGGCCACATTCTCCAATCCAAGGCCAGTGGTGACGAGCAATTGGGCCAGGATGAACGTCGTATAGACCAGGGCGACCGTGTGAACGGTACTCGATGGGTCAGTGGGAATCAGCCGCGCCAGGGCACGCCTGACGGGCGGAAGGAGCAGTGCGACGCCCAGAAGCGAGGGGAGCCACAATCCAAATCCCATGCGTGGAAGCCCCTGCAGTTGCTCCTGCGTCAGGCCGGGTGGGAGAGCACTCTGGTCGGGCAGCAAGTCGCTCTGCAGGAGGGCGCCTGCCGCTTGGATGAGCAAGCCGCCCAAGATTCCTACAAGCAAAAGGATGCCCAGAAGGACGTAGGTCAGGACCGTCCATCCCTGGTAGGGCTTGCCTTGCTCTTTGCGTCCTTCGGCGATGTTGGCGAACCACAGGATGATGACAAAGGGCAAAAACTGCAGGATCGTCGCAAGCACGAGGCTCATAGGGTGTTCCTCCTCCGCACGAGATCGGCACCGTTGGTGTGCCAGCGAGAATGCCAAAAGGCCAGGCCTCGGCGCCTCCCGTCTCAAAGCCTAGCGCGCAAAGCGATAGTGCAAGGCGGCCAGATCGAGCCGGGAAGCTATGTCGTCTGAGATGTCGTTGTTGATATCAGCGAGCCGAGGCTCGCGCATCCCGATCAGCGCCACGTCCACAAATGGATCGGAAAGGACGTAGTTGAGGAGCAAGCGCCCGACCTGGTCTTCGGGGATCTGGGGGAATGTCGCGGCCATTAGGCGCTGGAACACACCACTGGTCATCGGGCGCATGAGGATGATCCCCATGCCCTGGGCGTCGGCGAGACGAATGATGCCTTGATCGTTCTCAAAGTCGGAAGGATGCTGGTACATCAGGTTGTAACGCACCTGCATCGTGTCGAACGCTCCGCTGGCGATCAATCGCTCGACGCCACACGATGGCCCTTCGCACGTAAAGCCAAGGAAGCGCACCTTGCCCTCGTCACGGAGACGCTGAAAGGTATCTATCCCCCCTTGGTCCAGCACCAGGACGTCCTCACCCTTGTTGTACCAGCCCCCGTGAAACTGGATCAAGTCGATCACGTCGGTGCGCAACCGGACGAGGCTCTGCTCGACGCTCTCCCGGATGTCTTGTGGTGTCCAGTGGCCGCCGCTGACCTTCGTAGCCAGGACCACATCGTGGCGCCTGCCCACCAGGGCTTGTCCCACCATTTCCTCGCTGCGGCCGTTACCGTAACCAGGAGCCGTATCGAAATAGTTGTAACCCAACTCCAGAGCGCGGTGGATGGTGGCTGTTACGTCCGTCTGGGCTTGCTCCGAGAAAGGGTCCCAACGCCCCATATAGTTGGGGATGCCGAATTGGGCGCCGCCCACACCAACCTCCGAAACCTTGAGCTGGGTTCGCCCGAGGATACGATATTGCATGGCCGCTCCTTATTCTGCAAAGGCTTGCACCCTTGCAGTTTAGCGTAAGTCAGCCAATCTCGCAACCGCACTTGCGATCTGTGTCATTTCCTGCTATCTTGTCCGCGCAAATACACCAACTGAGGAAAGGTCAATACGCATGAAATTCGGTTTTGGCGGTCAGCTCTGGCTACGCGATGACCATTTCGAGAACTGGGCACGCATGCTGGACGAAATGTCGTTGGAGGGGTTGGACGGTTTCGAGCATTGCTACTCTTACCTGATCGAGCATTACGAACGTCGTGCGGCGGAATTTCGGCGCCTGCTGGAGATGCACGACCTGGAGCTGGCGTCCTACTATAGGGGGTGTAGCTTCCTGGATCGCGAGCGTTTGCCCCAGGAAGTTGCCGAGGTGGAGAGGATCTGCCGCTTTGTAGCGGAGGTGGGCGGTCAGAACGTGCTTTTGGACGGCGGCAGCAAGCGCCGTGGCAACAGTCCGCTGGAATTGGGGGAGCGCATCAAGATGACCGCCGAGGCGGCCAACAAGCTGGGCGACTATGCGCGGTCCTGCGGGCTGACGCTATCCTGGCATCAACACTGGGGCAGCATCTTTGACGAGCGCGACGCGTTCGAGCAACTGATGGCACTGACGGACCCGCAGCTAGTGCGCTTCTGCCCCGATGTGGGGCAGCTTGCGCTGTCGGGCTGGGATCCTGTAGAGGTCGTGCGAAAGCATGCCCGCCGCGTGGGCTTTGTGCACTATAAGGACTTGACCTTTGCCGGCCGTCCTCAGGGGGCGCTCTGGCCTAATGGCCCCGTGGCGCCCACCGATGAGGGGGCCTATGGCGTCGACTCGCGTGGAAGGTGGGTGGAGCTGGGGCGCGGCGTGGTCGATTTCCCGGCGGTTACCCAAGTGCTGCGCTCGGTGGGTTACGATGGTTGGCTGGTTAACGATTTCGATTTCACCGGCTATGATGCGCGCGGCTCGGTGAAAGCGTGCAAGGATTACATCAACCTCGGGCTGGGTATCTGGACAGAACGCGACATTCGGCGGGGACTGGCTCCCCAGCACAACCCCTAAGGGA
>CAYQDH010000119.1:0-12660 GCA_964416075.1 uncultured Anaerolineales bacterium
CCCTTGTCGGCAGCGGCCAGGTCGAATCGATGATCCCAACCCATCAGACGCGCTCCTCTTGCTCGGCGAACTGGGTCTCGTAGATGCGACGATAGGCGCCATCGAGCGCCATCAGCTCTTCATGCGAGCCCTCTTCCACGATGCGCCCCGCGTCCAGCACCACGATGCGGTGTGCGGTCTTGACTGTGGAAAGGCGATGGGCGATGACGAACGCGGTGCGGTTGCGCATTGCCTCAGCCAGGGCCTGCTGGATGAGGTACTCGGTCTCCACATCCACGCTGGAGGTGGAATCATCCATCACCAGGATGCGACAATCGAGCAGCAAAGCGCGGGCGATGGTGAGGCGCTGGCGCTGCCCGCCCGACACCGTGACGCCGCGCTCCCCGACCTTGGTCTGGTAACCATCGGGGAAGCTCATGATAAAATCGTGCGCCTGCGCGGCCTTGGCCGCACGAACGATATCGTCCATGGAGGCATCGGAGCGGCCAAAGGCGATGTTCTCGGCGATGGTGCCGCCAAAGAGCACCGCTTCCTGAAAGATCATCCCAATCTGCGAGCGGAGCGATTGCAGCGTCACATCCCGCACATCGTGTCCATCGACAGTGACCCTCCCGGCGGTCACGTCGTAGAAGCGAGAGATGAGGTTGACGATCGATGTCTTGCCGGAGCCGGTGGCGCCCAACAGAGCCACGGTCTCTCCCGGGTTGGCCACCAGGTTGATATCCTGCAGCACGGGCTGGCCTGGGCCATCCTGGCCTTGCCCATAGCTGAAATCGACGTGCTCGAAAACCACCCGGCCCTGGGTGATGGTCAATGGTACCGCCTTGGGCGACTCGACCACCTCGGGACGGGCATCCAGCACCTCATAGATGCGGTCACCCGCCGCCACAGCCTGGCGCGCTTGTACAACCAGCCAACCGATCATCTGGATGGGCCCGGTGAGCATCATCAGGTATCCCTGGGAAGCCACCAACTGGCCCACGCTCAACGTGCCGTTGATAACTGCATATCCGCCCCAGGCCAGGATGATGAGCATGCCCAAGTTGGATAGGAACGACATGGCAGGCATAAAGAAGGAAAAGACCTTGATGATCTTGAGTTGCCTTCTAAAGAACTCGCTCAGCTCGCCGCGGAATTTCTCGATCTCGTACTCTTCGCGGGCAAAGGCCTTGACCACGCGCACCCCGGAAAAGTTCTCCTGCAACTGCGATGTGATGCGACCGAATTGCTGGCGGATGGCGTAAAAGCTGGGGCCCAACCGATCCGAGCCCTTGAGAGCGATAAAGGCGATGGGCGGCAACAGCGAGAGACCCATGAGCCCCAGTTGCCAGCTCATACGAAAGAGCATGACGCTCGAGCCCAGCAGGGTGATGACCATGCCCACAAGACCGCTCAGGCCAAAGGAAAAGAAGCGCGAGATGTGCTCGACATCGCTGGTCAGGCGGGAGATCAGTTGGCCGGTGCGCGCCCGATCGTGGTAGCCAAAGGGCAGGTGCAGGATCCAATCGTATAGGGTGTTCCGTATGTCATAGACGGCGTTCTCCACCACATAGGCGTTACCGTAGCGCTGGCCAAAGCCCAAGAAGCCGTTGACCAGAGCGACAGCCACAACGGCCAGGGCATACAGGCTGACCACTGAGATGCTGCCATACTCCACGGCCTTGTCGATGATCTGCTGGATGATCCATGGGGTGACCAGCCCTAGGAGCGAGGTGGTGACCAGGCATAGGCCGGTGAGCGTCACCGCCAAGCGGTAGTGCCCTAGATAAGCCAGCAAACGCCACAGCGTCTTCATCTGGGCGCAGCGCCTTGGCGCAGCGACCTCGGGCTCAACTTGATACGTACATCGGCGGTCATGCCGGGATAGAGGGTGTAGCCTGCGGGATCCACCGAGATGCGCACGGGCACCTCGGCCGGGCTTGAGGCGGAGGCTCCTACGCCGCGGCTGCCGCCACTCAGAGCGACGTTGGTGGCGCGGCCCACCTGTTCCACCCGTCCCCAAAAGGTGCGGCGCAGCATGCGGTTGCGAATCTTGATGCGCACCCGTTGCCCCACCCGCACCTGGGCGATGCGCGTCTCGTGCACGTTGGCAGTGATCCAGATCTGCTCCGGGTCCACCAACGTGGCGATCGTCTGCCCAGCGGCGAGAACATCCCCGTCGTGCACCGTCTTGTCGGCGATGATGCCGGCCATAGGGGCTCGCACAGGGACTAGCATGCGCGAGATGGATGACTGTGCTCCCGCGCTGGCGGCCGCCGTCTCCAGGATCGCCAACTCTTCGTGTTCGGCCACGGCATCACCTATCTCCAAAGGCATCTCCACCAGGCGTCCTACGGCGGGGACGCGCACTTGCATCATGGCGCCGTCGACCCGGGCGTGCAGCGTATCGACGTAAGCGATGTTTAGATACGAAAAATACCCCACCAATCCCAATATCACCACAAAAAGGACCACGGTGATGATGGTGATGATCACCAATCTCCGGCTCATTCAGTGTTCCTTTCCTGGCGCAGCTACGCCAGTCGCTGCGCCCTACTCGACCACAGGGACGGTATTTACGGCTACCTGATCACCAGCCGACAGGCCCCCCAGCACCTCGACCAGGCGGCCCTCGCGGGCCCCGAGCTCCACCTGCACATCCTCGAGGAGGCCATCGCGGTTAACACGCGCTATCCAGAGTCCGTCATGCATCCGCAGCGCACCCTTGGGCACCAAGACCACGTCCGCCTTCTCTGAGATGATAATCGTGGCTCGCGCGATCATGCCCGGCTTGACCGAAGCATCCATCTTGCCCAGAGTGATGGCCACGGGATAACTGACGATACCCCCGCCGGTACTTGGCAATGGCGCGACCTCGCGTACCTGCCCCTCATAGAGGCGACCCGGCAGGGCATCCAACTCGATCATAGCTTTCTGCCCTGCTTGGACCTGGCCGATATAGGTCTCGTGCACCTGAGCTTCTAACTCTAGAGAATTCAGGTCCGTCACCGCGACGATGGGCGCCGTAGCAGCAACGGTCTGCCCGGCATTGGCGGTGACGGCCACAACCGTGCCGGCCGTGGGAGCCACCAGCGTCGCGCCCTCCAACTGGCTGTTAGCCAGCTCAAGGGCCAATTCGGCCTGGTCAACCTGTGCCTGCACGATAGCCAGTTCCTCAGCTGTCGGGCCGTTCTGCAACTGATCCAAGTCGGCCTGAGCGCGCACGACCTGCGCTGCTGCGCTCTTGAGCTCGTCATCCGCTCCCTCGGTCCTGATCCTCTCCAGTTGCGCCCGAGCCTGGGCGATCTGCGCTTGGGCGCGCTGGGACTCTTCGGCGGTTGGTCCGGCGACGGCCAAGTTGTAGCTGGCTAAGGCCTGTTCGTAATCGAGGGTCGCTTGCTCCAGGGCTTGCCCTTGGGGCGTGGCTCCCGCGCCCGGCTGCCAACCGATGCGGTCATAGGCTTGCTGGGCTAGCCTGAGGGTTGCCTCGGCCTTGTCCACATTAGCCTGGAGCACCGCTCGCTCCTGCGCCGAAGGCCCTCGGCGCAGTTGCGCGTAGCTGGCCTCGGCGCTGGCCAGGTTTGCCTCTGCGGAGGCGATCTCTGCGGCAAGAGGTCCGGATTTGACCCGCTCATAGCGCGACTGGGCCGCAGCCAGGACCGCTTGCGCCGCCTCGATCTCGACCTCCATAGGCTTGACCTGGATCTGCGCCAATTGTGCTTGGCTCAAAGCCAGCCCCGCCTTGGCGCGGGCTACTCCCATCTCCAGATCGGTCGTTTCCAGGCGAGCCAGCACCTCACCCTTTTGCACCACATCGCCCTCATTCACGACGACCTCTTGAACCCGTCCCCCAGTTCCGAAGGTGAGTGTCGTCTGGTTGGCCGAGGCCACAGCTCCGTAGGTTTGCACGGCCACCGTCAAAGGTCCCCGCTCCACCGTGACTAACGTGGCATCGCGGGGAGGGCTGATAGGGTCAGCCAGCCACCACACATAGGCGCCAGCGATGCCCGCAGCGGCGAGCAAAACCGCGACGCCCAGGGCCGCCCACAGTCTCCAGTTCTTCACCCTCGTTCCCCTCCTTGCAGTGGATACGATGCTGACAACGTTGACATGCTTTTACCTCATTATCCGTGGGTTGTCAATGACAAGCCCTTTGTCGGACGAGCCTCCCATACGCCTATGCCTCAATAGTAAGCCGGCTAAATTTCAACCGGCATAATGTATCCCGAACCCCTCAGCAGGTCAAATTGACTAGACCTTGCGATATGCGGCAGTGCCCCGTTTTGTTTTTTCTGGAGGGCGCACCTATACTGAATTAGGAGCCACATCGGTACCCTTGCCTTTTTCACCGGCAAGGGTTTTCCGTTTCCGGTGGACCAGCCTGGCCGAACTTGGTATCTGAGGGAGGACGCTGTGGACCAACGCCTGCAGGCGATCATAGACCGTATCCAGCCGCCGGATGTCGAAGCCGAGGGAGAGGCTCGCCGGCGCCAAGACGCCCTGACTAAGCCTCGGGGGAGCATGGGGCGTCTCGAGGCTGTCTCCATCCAGATTGCGGGTATCAGGCGCCAGGCTATGCCTCAAATCGCGCACAAGGTGATCATTACCATGGCGGGCGACCACGGCGTGGTGGCGGAGGGAGTAAGCGCCTATCCGCAAGAGGTGACGCAACAGATGGTGCTGAACTTTTTGCGGGGCGGGGCGGCGATCAACGTGTTGGCCCACCACGTCGGCGCGCGCGTGGTGGTGGTGGATATGGGCATTGCTGCCGATATGCCCGCCTACCCCGGCCTGGTGATCATGAAGGTGGCGCCCGGCACGGGTAACATCGCTCACGGTCCGGCCATGAGCCAGGAACAGGCCGTCCTTGCCCTGCTTGCTGGCATCCAAGTGGTGGGACAGGAGGTCGCCGTGGGGCTCGATATCGTGGGTATTGGAGAAATGGGAATCGGCAACACCACCCCATCCGCGGCCATCGCCTCCGCGATGACGGGTCTGCCTGTGACGGATTTCTGCGGGCGCGGCACCGGTGTGGACGATCGGGGACTGGCGTGCAAGGTCGATGCCGTGCAACGCGCCCTGGCTGCGAACCGGCCCGACCCTCGGGATGCGCTCGATGTGTTGGCCAAGGTGGGGGGCTATGAGATCGGCGGCCTCGCTGGGGTCATCCTGGGCGCTGCGGCGCACGGGCGGCCGGTGGTGATCGATGGCTTTATCTCCACGGCGGCGGCCCTCATCGCGGTGGGCCTGGCCCCTCAAGTGCGGCCCTACCTGATCGCCGCGCACCGTTCTCAAGAGCGGGGACACCGGCTGATGCTCGAATGGCTGGGCATCGAGCCGCTCCTGGATCTGGATATGCGCCTTGGAGAGGGTACTGGCGCTGCACTGGGGATCTGCTTGGCCGAGGCAGCCTGCAAGATACTGTCGGATATGGCTACCTTTGGCGAAGCGGGTGTATCGGACAAGGCCTGAAAGGAGAAGCATGTCGCCCAAGGGTGTAAAGGACTATGATGTCGTCGTCGTTGGCTCTGGCAGTGGGATGACGGTGGTCGAGAATGCGCTAAACGAGGGTCTGCGCGTCGCCCTGATCGAGGGGGGGCCCGTGGGCGGAACGTGCCTCAATGTGGGCTGTATCCCCACCAAGTTGCTCGTCTTCCCCGCTGACCGAATCGCAGAGATTCAAGAATCTGGCAAGCTGGGCATTCAGGCGAGCATCGAATCGATCGATTTCGTGGGTATTATGGAGCGCATGCGCCACAGCGTTGGGCACGACCATGACCAGATGCGCGATGGGCTACGCGAGACGCACGAGATGGACTTTTACGAGGCCATGGCCCATTTTACCGACCGTTATACGCTTCAGGTCGGCGATGCACGCATTCGTGGTAAAAAGATCTTTATCGCCAACGGGGCTCGTCCCTCGATTCCCCCCATACGCGGTCTCGACCAGGTGCGCTATCTCACCAATGAGAACGTCCTGCAATTGGAGGCGAGGCCTGCCAGTATGGTGATCATCGGCGGAGGGTACATCGGCTGTGAGTTCGCTCACTTTTTTGCCGCCATGGGCACCCGCGTCACCATCTTGCAGCGCAACGAGCGGCTGGTGCCCGAAGAGGAGCCCGAGATCTCGGACCTTCTGAAAACCAGGCTATCCGAGCGGATGGATGTCTATACTAACAACGAGGTCATTGAGGTGAGTGGCGAGGAGAGCCATTACCGCATCGTCGCGCGCGACAGATCGAGTGGTGAGGAGCGGATATTCGCTGCTGAACAGATCCTCCTGGCGGCTGGCCGACGGTCGAACGCTGATCTTTTGCGGGTGGAGGCGGCGGGCATCGCCACCGACGAGCGCGGCTATGTTGTGGTGAACGAGTACCTGGAGACGAACGTCAAGAATATCTGGGCCTTTGGCGATGTTACGGGCCGCTACATGTTTCGTCACGTAGCCAACGAGGAATCGTTCTATGCCTGGCACAACAGCCAGCATGGGCAGCGTGCAGCTGTGCCCTATCACGCCGTTCCTCATGCTGTCTTTACATATCCCCAGATTGCTTCCGTAGGCCTTACCGAGCAGCAGGCCCGACGAGGGCACAGTGTGCTGGTGGGCCTAACATCTTATACGAGCGTGGCCATGGGCGAAGCCATGCTGGAACACGATGGATTTGCCAAGGCGGTCGTGGAACGATCGACGGGCCGCATCCTGGGATTTCACATTATCGGCGCACAGGCCTCCATCTTGATCCAGGAAGTGATCAATGCCATGGCCTCCGGTGGGCAGATCAACGCCATCGGGAGTGCCCTGCATATTCACCCGGCCCTGCCCGAGCTCGTTGTCAGGGCGCTCTACAACGTCCACGACCACGCCGCTCATGAGCATGGATCCCATGAAGGGTCTTGAGAGCTCCATGAGGGGGGCTCTCAAGATCACCTACTAGCGCTCACGCATACTCTAGGGCAAACATCGCCAGGGTTTCTAGTGTCGGCGCTACAAATTCGACGCCACCCTGTATCGCTTCGTACGGCCAGTCCTCCTGCTCTGGCAACAAAAGGAGTCGCGTGGCGCGTCGCTCCCCCAGTCGTAGGCGCACCCGCACTCCCTGCACCGGAATATTGGGCAGATCCTTCTGGAAATTCACCAGGCTGATCAAGTAGCGCTGCCTATCCCTCTGCTGGAAGGTGGTCATCTCCACGGCCTTGGGCGCGTCGGCTTCGGTGGTTAGGGGGCCCGCCAGATAGCGCAACAGACTGCTAAAGACCTCGCGATGGACCTCCGAGCCCTCCAACGAAGCTGTGACGTAAAGCGCCCCACCCTGGCCGTAGGCGTTGTGCACCACCGCGGGATAGCCGGTGGTGATGCCTGGCGGGTTGCTATGGATGGATGCAAAGCGCCGCCGATCTGCCGGGTCGGTGTAAGGGAGGACGGTATACCCCAGGACCTCGGCGCCGGGGGCGGCGCGCACCATGGTTTGCGTCTGGTCGATCCCCACCGGCCAGCGAGATGAATACCCTGCCAGCAATTCCGCCCCTCCTTCGGCGGGCGCGATGTAGGTAAAGGCCTCGCGCGTCTCACCCACGTAAGAGACGCCGAAAACGTCGGCCAACAGGAAATCGGCGTGGCGTGTGCCATCCGGGGTAATGAGCGACGTGCTCTTGCTGGCATAGAGCTTGCCGCCCCCGTGCACAAAGGCCCGTAGGGCCTGCACTTCCTCTTGGCTTAGCATCAATACGTTGGGTAGGATGATCACCTTGTGGCGAGACAGCTGGCCCAGGCTGTTGCGCGTGATTACGCCATAGGGGATGTGGTTCTCGATCAGTGTTCTGGCCGCGCACAACGCCGCTTCCACATGGGGCGACCTGGTCGAGAGGCTGGCGTGGTCGACCGGCTTGCCGTTATCGGCGGGATCATGCTTGGCCTCTGTGCTCACGTAGATAGCTACATCCTGCACCAGGTCTCCACCCACAAAAGGCTCATAGGGTTGGGTGCGCTGGAAGATGTCGCCCATCTGTCGATAGGTCGCTGGGTTGATCGTGCCCACGGGGTCGATGGCGTCGATGAACAGAAAAGCCGCTCCATCCGCCAGGCAAGCGGACGCTTTGGCCTCCAGCAACTCGGCAGGCTTGCGGGCGGTGTGGTTCTGCAGGTTGACACAAAAGCTGGTCATGAACTCCAGGGGCAGGCTGGGGCTCAGGTTGTGGAACAGCTTGCGCACCACGGAACCTTGTAGGGCATCGCCGTAAAAGTCGCCGCCCAGGTAATCGTTGGCCGCAGCGAGCCGGTCGGTCACGCCAAAGCGCCAGCCATGCAGATACGTGGAGGCTTGGTGCTGTATGGTTACCTGTGGCGCCACACGGCGAATGGTGTCGGTGATGTAGTGGGCAAATTCCACCAACCAGGCCTCGCGCCGGCGCTGGAAAGCGGCCCAACGCGGGTCCTCCCAGTTGATCACTTTGGGCAGTGGCCCGCCTACCTCGGCCTCGAAGCGGCGCTGGCAGTGGGGGCAGTAGCACACCACGGGCCAGAAGGTCATGTCCAGAAAGATCCCTTCGAAGTGAAAGCGGGTGCAGAGCTCAGCCACGTGCCGCGCTGCATAGTCTCGATAGGGCGAGTTGGGGCAACAGATCCCATAGCGGCTCTGCTCCGCCGCGCCCTCGCCGCTGGCCAGGACCATGCGCCAATCGGGGTTCTTGCGGTAGGAATAGTCATCGTAGATCAGGCTATAGTAGGCGATCACGTCCAGCCCGCGTTGGTGCAAGCCCTCCACCACCGGGCCAAAGATGTCGCGCCCATGGAGCGATGCATGCTGGTGGCCCACCTCTGTGGAGTAGTAACAGTGTCCCACGTGCGAATGGGCATAGACCATCGCGGCGGTCGGGTGGGCCAGGCAGACGGTGTCCACATATTGCTGAGGGTCGAACTGGGACAGAAAGCGCTCATCCCAGTCGGTGATGTGCATATCCACGAGGTTGCGGCGGTAGGAACGCTGATACCACTTGTCCATGGAGGGTCTCCTTTTGTGCGAGACAGTCTATTCGACGACGATCTCTGTGATCCACTTGATCCACTGGTTGCCGTCCATGCCGGGCATGACCAGGCGGAAAGGAAAGCCGTGATAGCGGGGCAGGGGTTCACCTTCCCACTCGTAGGCGATCAGGTTCTGTTCATTCCGTGCCTCTTCTAGGGATAGAGTGACCCGGTAGTTGTCTGAAGCGGCTTTGAAGGTGATGGCGGTCGCCCCCTCCTGCATCCCCGCTAGATCCAGGACCCCGCTGATCGGCGTGCCCGCCCAGGTGGCCTGGTCCTCGAAAAAGCCGGGGCACACCAGGAGGGGAGACGCCTGCACCTTGGGCAAGCAGCGGATTTCGGCGTAGGTCAGTTCCACAGGGTTGTCGACCTTACCCGTGATTTTGAGCCGGTAGGTGGCCAGGTCGATCGGCTCCTTCGGCGGGGTGCCGGTCATATGTAGGTTGGTGACCGGATCCAGCTCGACATAGCGGGGTATCTCTGCGGGCGCAGTGGGTGCCACGACCGGTGGCAGGTCACAGGAAAGCCGGGCCGCCTGCACAGGGGTTGAGACAGCCGAGGTTGTCGTGGGCGCCGGCGATGGTTCCACTGGCGCTTTGGAGGCCGTACAGGCGCTGGCCATGACCACAATGGAGATCAATGTGGCCAGGAGGACTAGGGCTGATCTGGGTCTCATCTGTCGTGCTCACTTGTTCGCTGGCTCACGACGCGCCGTTGGGGCGTCGCTCATCGATGATGGCGTCATTCTAGTGGCGGGGGGTTCTTTGTCCAAAACCTCTGCTTCATAACCCCATCTCGGCGCGGCGGATGATCTCCTCTTGCGCGGGGCGGTCCATGTCCACAAACACCGCACTATAGCCAGTGATGCGCACCATCAGGTCGCGATAGGCCTCGGGCGTCGCCTGGGCCTGGCGAAGCGTCTGCGCCTCTGCAAAAGAGAGCTGCACCTGCAGGCCGCCCATGTCCAGATAGGTGCGCAGCAGCGCTGCTAGGCGCTGCAGGCCCTCCTCGCCGGCGGCCATCTTGGGAGACAGGCGGATGTTCAGCGCGCCGGAGGTCATATGGTCCAGGGGCAGCTTGGCCAGGGAGCGCAACATGGCCGTGAGCCCGTGGGTGCAGGACCCTGGCGAGGGAGATGTGTTCTCGCTCAAGGGCTGTCCGGCCAGCCGGCCATCGGGCGTGGCCCCTGTCTCGGCGCCGGCCCGGCGATGGTTCATGTCGGTCTCCACGCAGGGGAAGATGATGATCTCATCCGGGGTGCCTCGCTGCCTCGCCCCCTCGATCTCCTGGAGTACGGCCCCTAGCACGCGCACAGCATGCCGGTCGGCGAGGTCATCATCTTGGCCGAATTTGGGCGCGTTGAGACAGGCCAATCTCAGAGCCGCCAGAGCCTTTGCGGAGCCGGAGCCCACCTCTTTGCCCTGGCTTGGTCTCTCACGTCCGGCCATGTCGTCCTTGAGCGCAGCGAGTTTCGAGGGCATGGGAAAAGAAAAGTTGGCGCGCAGCGCCTCGCGCAATTGATCCAGCGAAACACGATGAGAGCGGAAGACCAGCTCGTCCACGGCGGCCAGCGAGTCCGCTGCCGTGGCAAGGCCGCTTACGGTGAAGGTCAACGTGACGAGGGGTACGCCGCCCGCCGCCCAGGAGCGCGCACGCTCGACGGGCCCGGCCAAGAAGCAATCGTCCACGCGCAGCACGCCGGGGGCCATCTCCTCCCATCGCGCTCGAGAGGTGCGAAAACGGGTACACTCGGCCTCTAGCGCGGTTCGGTACGCTTGTCCCACCCGCTCGTAGATCTGGTCCATATCCTGATAGTCAGGAGCCGGGGCATCCGGCGTTCCCATGAGCGCCTGCAACACATGGCGCGGCAGCCAGAGCCAGCTGCAGATTGCGCTTCGCTGGATGCCGGGCACGTCGACCCAGTTGCATCCATGCATGGTGTAGGTGAGCGCCTGCTGCGGCTCGATCCCCGCGCGCTGCAAAGCCGCGATCACCGCCTGGTCGTTATAGACGAGCAGGCTGGCGTTCTGGCGCATCTTGTCCAGGGCTAGTTGCCAGAGAGGCTCGCTCAGGTCGGGGGTATAACGAAGCACCACGACCGGGTTCTCGAAACGGGGCACCACGCACTCTAGCCAGAGCTCGGTCAGCTCATTGCCCGGAACCGAGCCATCCGCGCGGCGCCCTCCTAACACGATGTACTGCGGTGCATCATAGGTCAGGTTTCGCTGCCAGCCGGTGCTCTTGGCGGAATTCCCGCTCATCTGGTGCTCGCCGCGGCCCAGTATCAGGTTGTTCTTGCAGTAGAAATCGGTGATCAGCGCGCAAGCCTGCTCCCGCGTCAGGGTGCCCGATGCCAGGTCTCGCTGGTAGTACTCTAGCAGTAGCTCGTCCACACGTCCGAAGGTCAGCGTGGGGTTGATGCTCACCATCGTGCAGTAGACGTGGCCCACGATCCACATCAGTTGCAGGGCCTCGGCAAAGGAGCGCGGCGCGCGCTCTGCCAGGTCCCTGCAATGCGCAGCTGCATCGGCCAGGCCTGCCTGTTCAGCGGCCTCTGCATAGCGCCGAAGGTAGGTGCGCAGTGCGCCGTACACCAGTGCGGCGCCCTTGAGGAAATCCGCGCGGGCGCCCGTCTCCTGCGCGGCCCGTTGGCGAGCTATGGTCTCCAGGCCCGATAGGCCGCGCTGCAGCAGCCGATCCCAGGCCAGGCATTCGTGCCCGCCATCCTGCATCCAGGACGGGATGGCGCGTCCTCCCCAGGCTTGCAGGGCGCCTTGGAAAAACGCCTCCTCTTCCTCAGTGGGCACTGTTTCCGCGATGCGCCCCAACAGCAGATCGTGCGGCTCCACAGGCGTGCCAACGTGCTCTAGCAGGTAGGCCAGCCCATGCCCCAGTTGCAGTGGCTGCGACAAACCCTGCACGAGGCGATCCGCCTGCCAGGTGAGACGCAACCGCTCCAGCGTGGTGCTGCGCACATCCTTGTGCCGCACGTTCTCCAATGTTTCGGCCAATAGGGCACTCGTGCGATCGGCTATGACCGTGTCTCGGGTGGAGACAGATGTCATGATCTCTCCCTCTTATCTGCCCTTCATGGCCACGGCCAGGTGGTGCGCATCCTCTCGCACGCGGGCCAGGTCCTGGGCGTTGGGGCGACCGCGAATGTCGCCCAAGGGCCCCTTGGTGTTGGCCTCCTCGTTGCCGTGGAACTGGCCCACCACGTGCCATTCCCCGAGCACCGTAAAGCCCAGGTGCTCGAAATACTGGCCCGCGTATAGCAAGGCCGGCGTGGCCTCGCGCAGGCCGGTGTGTTGGCCCGAATAAGTGCAAAAGATGAGTGCATTCCTCTTGGGCACCTTGGGGGCAGCTACCATGATGCGCCCCTGCTTGCGATATTCCTCGAACTTGGCCTTTAGCAAGTGATCCATCGGCTGAGGGGGGCTCCACTGGTAGGAGGGAAAGCCCACACAGACCAGATCATAGGCATAGTAATCGACCTCGGCAGCATCTTGCACCTTGTAGAGTGAGACGGTCGCGCCGCCGTCGCGCAAGCCATCCTGGATGGCCAGCGCTACCTTCTCAGTGTTTCCTCCGGCCGTCCAATAAATGATCGCTGCATTCATTCAACATCTCCTGTAGCTAGATAGTCTGTTCGGCCCGCA
>CAYQDH010000120.1:0-12593 GCA_964416075.1 uncultured Anaerolineales bacterium
CTCCCGAATCGGTTGGGCAAAGCCGCCGCAGACCACATCTCCCAGTATATCGTACAAGACCACATCCACACCATACGTCTGAAAAGCTTTTAGGTCTTTTAGGATTTGTAGTGCGGTAAGGACGCCGCGACCCGCACAGCCCACACCCGGTTCGGGCCCGCCCGATTCAACGCAGTAAACGCCTCCCGCTCCCGGAAAGACAATATCCGGCAGGGTGATGGCCGATTGGTCTCGACCGGCACGCAAGTGGTCACGCAGGGTCTCCAGCACCGTGGGAATCATCCGCCCGCCAGTCAGCGACCGGGTGGAATCCCGTTTCGGATCGCAACCGACCTGCATGACCGTCAGACCCAACTCACGAAAGGCCATCGAAAGGTTGGATGAGACGGTGCTCTTGCCAATTCCGCCTTTGCCATAAATAGCTATCTGTCGCAATTACCACCTCGCCTTGTATCGTCGCGACTTGGATCGATAGCGATCCAGCCAGTCGTTCTGCATCGATTCGATCAGGTTGAGCATCCCCACATAGCCCATGTAGGCCCGGTCGGTCATGCGGAACCGTGAGATAGGATTTATCAGGCGAAAGACAAACGGGATATCCAGTTCTTCCGCCGCATGTCGCTCGATATTACTGCCCAATACCATCTCGGGCCTAGTCTCGGCCAGCGCTGCGCGTGCCTGGTACACGTCGACGTCGTAGAGCACTTGAGGGGCGAGATTCAACTCCGAAATCTCTCGTTCCAGCATCTCCCGTGTGCCACCTTGGCCCGACCGCAGGCAGACCAGGGTGGGGATCATCTCCAGGTCTTCAGTTACAAAGCGCAGGATAGGAACGCCAATGGTGGCGTCGGCTATGATCGCCGCCGGGGCACGGTGCATGGCCGATTGTTCCAAGCCCTTGCGCCGGCATGCTTCCACCACCATCTTTTCGCCTTCGCTGATGATCGCCTGCGCTACTTGGCTGGCGTCAAGCCGTGACCCAAGCTCCGTGAGCCACGCGGCTGTATGGGTGAACCCAATGGGTAGGGGTTTCCCGCGGCACCACTGCACAATCCCGTATCGTCGCATCAGCTCATCTGCTGCCCTCTGTCCTGCGTCATGGCTCAGCACCAGGCACCCTTCTGAGGCGGGCAGGCGCTGGAAATCTTCCAGAGCCGTATCGTGTGTCAATGTCGCCGTTATGGTAGCGCCCATGCGCGCCAAAATACCTTTGACCCAGGTCAGGTCCCCCATCCAGGTTGGGTTGTTGTTGGCGTGCGGCGCGATCAGGCATACCGAGCGGGGCACGCGAGGAAAGGCCTCGTCGGGCACCAACTCCTTGATCATCGCTTCCAAGGCGATATCCGTGCCATGATTTTGGTCGCCTCGGAAACCGGCGCACTGGATGGGCACGAGCTTGAACGGCACGCGAGAGCGCATATCCTCGCAGACGGCCTGGATATCGTCGCCTACGATCTCCGGGCCACAGGCTGTGAGCACGAACATGATCGGCACGTGCAGTTCCTGGGCTTCGAGGATCGTGCGAGCCAGGACCTCTTCGCCCCCATGCACAATCTCATCTTCGCATAATTTGGTGCATAGCGTCTGGGTGACCGTATAGTCGGCATCTTGCCAGCCAAAGGCCGCGTTCACCAGTTGAAAGCACCCTTGTGGCGAATGCGACAAGACGCAGCAGCCCGTAACACCGAGAGCCGCCTGGGCCGCTCCGTAGAGAGCACACCGCAGGTAGGGGTCGTGGCACCGCGATTCATGCCCTCTTTTGCCATGCATCTCGTGCATCGTTTCAGTCTCCATAGAGCACCCTGCGAAATAGCTTTGATCGAGGGCGATCTGCGTGCGCCAGGCCGGCCTGCACCAGGCGGGCCATGTTGCGGATTCCCTGGTAACCATACTGAGGATACCCAGTCTGGGTGGTCATATTCATTTGCGGGATACCCAATTGCCTCAGAGGGCTGCCCAGGTAGATGGCATTGTCGTACTGGGCTGCGATATCTTGCACCTCCTCTTGCGTCGATGCAGAGACCTGAAAGCTTCCCAAGGCAAAGAGTCCCTTGGTCAAGATGAGCTCAGGATTCTGGCCTCGCTGCAGGAGGAACTTGATGCTGGGCATGCGCTCTTTGATGGTATAAGGATGGAAGTTGATAATGACGGGGTGGGCTCCAAACTCCTCGGCCATGCTGGCCAAGGATAGCGCGCGGATGGGCCCTGGAAACTCGGAGACTTCGATGAGCGCCGTCTTGCCATCGAAACAGCGACGCAGGGTATTCGCCTCCTCAGCGACAGCGGTGGTCTCCTCCTGGATGACCTGCCGCGCCCGGCGCTGCAGGCCCATGGGCTCGGCGACGCCCATAATCCATTCCTCTGTGGCTGCCAGTCCGTAGGGCTGGCCGGTCCGTGCATAGGGCACACCAAAACGCTCTTCCATCATGTCGCCGAGCTTTTGTCCCCAATCGTAGCACCACGAGGCATTCAGCTCTACCGATGCGGCGCGCCGAATCTGCTCCAGTGTGCAGCCTCCACACAGTACGCCGTTGATCTGGGCGCCTATGGCGTGCACCAAGCGATCCAGTTCATCGCGGTCCTGGGTCCATTCCGTATAGGTGGGGCCTTCGCGCGCCCCGATGATGTTCACGGCGCCCTTGATGATCTCGCCGCGTGGCTCCATGAGATCCATGACCACCCGAAAGGCGTCCTCGTAGCCGCTGCGAAAGTCGCCGCCAAACCCCTCGCTACGGATGGCCAGGACCCTGGCCCGTACCTCGCGGCCAGCGAGCTCGGCTACCATCTCCACATCGTCACCGGTTATTCCAGAGCAGCAGCAGGACAGGATGACGATAAGTTGGGGGTTGTACCGTTGATCGGCCTCCTTCACGGCCTCCAGTAGCTTGCCCTCACCCCCATAGACCACATCCGTCTCGTTCTGTGCTGTGCAGGTGGTGGGCTCCAAAGGCACCCCGCGATACTCGCAACCGCGCATCTTGTAGTTGCTGGCGACAGAGTAGGTGCAGCCCTTCGGCCCGTGGATAACGGGGGTCATGTGGCGGATCCCGTTAATCACCTGAAAGGCGGTCCAGAACTTGCATGGGGGCGCATGTGAAGCCTGCAGCTTGGGGATCATCTCGCCTTTCTCCACTTTGGCCAGCAATTCCTGCAGGCTGCCGTGGAAGGCGATCCGGCTCTCATCCATCCAGCACCTCCTATTGCGAGCGCTACGCTGCGCTCAACCCTTCTGCACGATGATAGGCCGTTCGTCCTTGGGAAGCTTGCGCACCGTATTCGAGAGCGATGCTCCCATGCCTTCGAAAGCAATCTCCACGCGATCCCCATCGAGGAACGGCCCCCGAGAGCCAAACGATAGCTTCATCGTCCCGAAAAAGTACAGGTGCACGTCCCCCGGCCCGCGGAATTGGAGATACTTGAAATGGTGGTCCTCGAGGTTGGCCAGGGTATGGCTCATGTGCTGCTCGCCCGTCAGGAGCTCGCCCGAATCGTAGAGGACCTGGTCTCCGCGGAGGATGCGGCAGCGGCCGCGGATGTCCTGGAAGGCCTGGTCCGTGACGAGCTCGGGCCCGATGGAGCAATCGCGCAGCTTGGAAGGGGCCAGCCACAGATAGTTGACACGCTCAACGGCATGGTCGGCCCACTCGTTGCCGATGGCGAACCCCAGCCGGTAGGGCGTGCCGTCCGCACCGACGATGTAGCAGCCCACGATCTCGGGCTCCTCGCCGCCGTCATCGGTGAAGGATGGGATATCCAGATAGTCGCCGTGCGCCCGCACGATGGCGCCCGACCCCTTGTAAAAGCACTCGGGGGCCACGCCGCGTTGGCCCTGTGGAGGCTTGCCGCCCTGCACACCCATCTCGAACATCTTTTGCGAATCGGTTTTAGGCAGGTCGGACGATTTGTGCATGGCATCGCGCGAGGCCGTGCTGCCCAGGTGCGTCAGCCCCGTCCCTCCCACGAAGCAGTGCGCCGGATCCGGATGATCGAGCGGAGGGAGGAGCCAGCCCCCGCTGTCGCCAGGGCGCGCCGATAGCAGCCGCGCATAGTCAATCGCCGGCAGTTCACCAGCAGGACACCGTTCGGTCACGTACTGTTCGATGGTCTGACTCGCCGCCCGCGCCTCCCAGAAGATGTGATATACCGAGTCCCAGGCTGGCTGGCGCGCCGAAAGATCTAGCACGTGTGTACCTTGCACCCAGCCCACGCGCCTGCCCTGGCCGGGAATCTGGAACTGCACCAGTCGCATCGTCAACCCCTCCTTTACCCCTTCTTCAGTTCCTCATGCTTGGCCATGATAAGCTGGATCTCCTCCGAGGCCTCATGGTGTGCCTGGGTCAGATCCTGTAGCGTCGCTTCTCCGGTCATCAGCGCAGCCACGCGTGTCCAATAGGTGTTGTAGACGGTGCCGAGCCAGGTGATCAGCTCCGGGCTCATTTCCCGCCACGCTTGTGGCCGGCTCATGAAATAGACCAGAAACGCAGCGATCGCGAGCCCGCCAAAGACCAGCCCAAAGCCCGCATTGGCTCTCCACAGGCCCAGCCCGATCGCGGCCACAGCGAAAGCGATGCCGACCCCCAACAACGCACGTTGGAACATCTGCGCCGTTGTATACGAGGACTTGGCCGCGTCAAGCACTCGACGAACCAACTGGTGGGTGCGGGCGAACTCTTCCACCGCGTTCTCGCGCCACGCTCGGTAGAGCTCGGGGTCGAGGTCGGATAGTCGATATCTGACCTCACTGCCCTGGATCGTAGCAGGACGTGGAGCCGCCTCCGCCAGTTCAGGAGGTAGGTCAATTCCTTCGGACGTAGGCACTAGGGGCATCCCTGCGATGATCGATTGGGGGGCCTGCCCCGAGCGAAGCTGATGGAATATCTCCACACGACTCTCGATGAGCCCGCTATAGAGCGCCGCTTGCCCAGACCCGTTGTATAGCGCCGCAAAGGTGTCAAAATCGTTCCGCTGCAGCGCCTGCAAGCGCGCCGATGCGGAAGAGGGGCCTTTGATGAAATCGAAAAAGCCCAGAATCTGGTTGCGCAGGCTAGATGAAAACGCCTCGAACATCTGATGGACGGATTCGTATCCCACGGTGGTATAGTTGAAACCCATGATCTGCGGAGCGCCCATGCTAATAGATAGCTTGGCTGCTGTGTCATCCAGGGTTCGGGCGAACTGGAACACAGCCCACTCGGCGGCCTGGTTCAGATGTGAGGTGCGCCATGGCTCGGTGTTTGATGCGCGCCACTGGTGGTTTTGCCAGCGCTTCTGGGGGTCGAACTGAAAGTGCTGGGCAAACCGTTCGGGGTTCCGTTTACCCCACTTGTCGTAGAATATGTGGTTCTCAAAGCGGATGATCATTTGCCCATCGCTACCGAACCCTCGCCCCCCCGGCGCCTCCGTGACGAACACGGCAGCGGCTACGGCAGGATCGATCTTTAGCTCATTTGCCAGCACGGCCAGCAATCCCCCGCAGCGGTTCCATGTCGAAATCAGGGCTGACGTAGCGGGACTGGCCGGGGCTGCCTCCTCGGGGAGGGCTTCTTCTCCGGGAGGCTCCAAGGGAATGCCTGTGAATTCGGGACGAGTGCGCAGGAATCCCGCGCCGGTTTCCTGGTCATCGAACACCACAAAACTGCGACGTACATACCCTTCCTTGTCGGATGTCGCTATGCGCAGCCAGTCTCCCTCTTCTTCCAGGAGCTCGCAGCGCGTCCGCGCAGGCAAAACCTCCACCACAGGATGCTCGGTTCCTGGCCCAGCATAGAGGCTCGCCTGAGCGTTAGTCATGCCGGCCCGACGCTTGGCCTGTGGCACGAGCTCGATGAGCTTGTGATAGATCGCCTCCTTTTCCTCTCCCGTAAGGTTAGGCAAATCCTCAGGATCTGGTCCGCTATAGGGCTGCTGGCGCGAGAACACCAGGTTCGCAAGCCCGGCCTTGGAGAGCAAGCCCCAGCCCCCCTGTCCCAACTCTTCGGCTGCCGCGAACACAGCGTTGATCATGATCTGGTTCTTGAACTGGCCTAACGCAGCGATAGGATTCGCTTCGGTCATATTCGATTCTCCTTCACCCACATCCGCTCTTGTAGACAACCAGGCAAGTTCTTCACAGAAGCCAAAAATCATCGACTGACTAAACGCACACTATTCTAGCACACCCGCCCCACAAACCGCAACTGGCTTTTCAAACTGGCCAAGCATTACGGGCTCTGGTAGAACGATGCCTTGCGTCGCCCCGCCGATCGTGGTACCATGTCCGCGGATTTTCTTGCTTATCACTCTGCTGTTGCATGCAGGAGGTAACGAAATGGATGTTCGCGTGGATGTCGCCGATTTACGGCAGATACAAACCGAATTGCTCGTCCTGGGCGTCTTCCAGGGTGATGGCGCTGCTGAGGGGGCGGTTGCCCTCGTCGATGGTGCGCTTGGAGGATCGATTAGCGAGTTGATCGGTACGGGCGACGTAAAGGGCGAGATGGGGCAGACGGTCGTCCTCTATACGCGGGGCGCGATAGCGCCCCGTCGCGTCATGTTAATTGGTCTGGGGAAACGCGCGAAACTGACGCTGGACCAAGTTCGGCGCGTATCGGCCATCGCTGCTCGGGCCGTGCGCAAGCTTGGCGTGGTGCGCTACTGTTTCGGTATGCTGGATGGAGAGCCTGTGGGGCTGGGGGCTGAGGGTGTGGCTCAGGCCCTGGTGGAGGGCGCCATCCTCGGCGCCTACACCTTTGTCGAACACAAGACGGCCACTGAGGACCTGGAGCCGGACCTGGAAGAGCTAACACTCGTTCTCACAAGTGGCGACCCTGCCCCGGCTCAGCGCGGCGCTGGCGATGGTCAAAAGATCGCCGAGAGCGTGGCTCTCGCACGGGATCTGGTGAACCAGCCTGCTAACTATCTCACTCCTGCCCTGCTGGCCGAAGTGGCGCAGGAAATATCCTCCCAACTAGGGTTACACTGCCAGGTGTTGGGTGAAGCCGAGATGGCGGACCTTGGTATGGGCGCCCTGATGGCCGTGGCTCAGGGCTCTGACGAGCCTGCCCAGTTTATTATCCTGGAATACAACGGAGAACGCACGGATCTGGACACCTATGTCGTTGTTGGCAAAGGTATCACGTTCGATTCTGGGGGCATCTCGATCAAGCCAAGCGATGGCATGGAAGCGATGAAGGATGATATGGCGGGCGCTGCTGTGACGCTCGGGGTGCTCAGAACGGTGGCCCTGCTGGAGTTGCCGCTTCGCGTCATCGGCTTGATCCCCGCCACCGAGAACCTCCCCAGTGGTCGCGCCTACAAGCCGGGTGATGTGCTCACATCCATGTCCGGCCTGACTATCGAAGTGATCAGCACCGATGCGGAAGGGCGCCTCATCCTGGCAGACGCGTTGGATTATGCCAAGCGCTACCAACCCAAGGGTGTTGTGGACCTGGCCACGCTGACGGGGGCCTGTGTCGTAGCCTTGGGGCATGTAACCAGTGGGCTGATGAGCAACGACCAAGCCTTGGTAGCCGCTCTCAGAGAGGCATCGACCCTCTCCGGAGAAAAGATCTGGGAGCTCCCTCTCGACGACGAGTACGCTGAGCAAATCAAGAGCGATGTGGCCGACGTCAAGAACACCGGCGGCCGCCCGGCGGGAGCCATCACCGCGGGTATGTTCCTGGGCAAATTCGCCACCGCCTATCCCTGGGCGCACCTGGATATCGCCGGTACCGCCTGGTCTGACAAGGAAAAAGGATACCTGGTTCGAGGGGCTACGGGGCACGGCGTGCGCCTGCTGGTGCAGTGGTTGCGCGATCTCGCATCGACCAAATAGATACAGCGAATCTAGGCTGGGCGGGATGAAATGGATCGATGGGTGCGCTATCGGGGCTATATCATCGTTTCGCTGCTGTGGATTATCATCTTTGGCAGCTATGTACTCTATGAGCGCTGGCCTCGTCCCGAGCCAATCCAGGTCATAGAGCCCACGCTCAAAGTGGCTCCGACCGAGGCGCTCATCCAGGTTCATGTGGTCGGCGCGGTGCGGCGCCCTGGCGTATATGGGCTGCCCCCCGATAGCCGCCTGCTCCAAGCCGTCGAAGCCGCGGGCGGCCTGACGGATGAGGCTGACCCGAACCAGCCTAATCTGGCCGAGCACCTGGCCGACGGGCAGCAAGTCTACATCGCGGGGCGCGGCACGCCTGTGCCGCCCCCTCCCACGTCGCTGGCTCAACCGGAGCGTGCAGCGGCCTTGCCTATTGCGGGGGTGGTGAACATAAATACGGCCTCGGCCGCTGAGCTGGATAGTCTTCCTGGAATAGGTCCCACCTTGTCAGAGAGAATTATCGCCTACCGCCACGATCACGGCCCCTTTGCTGAGCCTACTGACATCATGGACGTGGAGGGCATTGGCCAGGGCCTGTACGAGCGCATCAGGGAATTGATCACGGTTCGCTAGCCCGGCGTGCCTCTATGCGCTGGGCCGGTTGGCCTCACGGGGATCGTCAGGCTATACGAGGAGCATCGTCTCAACATGGGCAGCCGCGAAGCCGATAGAGCGAATTCCTTGCCGCAGGACGAGATCGTGCGCCCCGGCGCTACGCGAGATACTCTCACCTTGAGTTGGATGGCAGAGGCATCGTCCTGGGTGTACTGGCCAACGGGACAGGAAACGATGCGCGAGCTCTTGGACCGAGAGGCAAGTCTCATCTGGTTGCGCGGCGCAGTGGTTCGCGCTGCGTTGGTTTATTCACTCTATCGCCGGCCTGTTGCTACGGCCCGCGCCCTCCTATTGCGCGAAGAGACGGATCTTACGCCCTTTTTCAGCCGTGTTCTGGCAGTGATGGAGGGCGAGATGGCCAAGCAGTGCGTACGTTGGGTCAGCTTTTTTCGCTGTGAGTCTTGGCTGGCCGAGAGGCTATGGGCTTCTGGCTATCGCGTTCGTGATCGGGTCATCGATTTGCACAAGAGAAAGCTGCAGGCCACGTTAACCGGCAACCGAGAGGTGCTTGTGCGATGTGCGGCGCCGACGGATCACGCCGCGCTTCTGGCCCTCGATGCCCGGTGCTTTGAGCCCTTTTGGCAGCTCAATGCCGAGATTGTTCGTTGTGCCATCGAAATGTCGGCTTACGTCCTGGTAGCGGAATCGAGCGGCGCCCTGGTGGGCTACCTCATGGGTGAACGCCACTCCGATACCGAGGCTTACATCAGCCGGGTAGGGGTGCTGCCCTCCGCCCGGGGGCAGGGAATCGGCACACGACTGCTCGTACAGGCGATGCAGTGTATGGCACGCGACGGGCTAAAAGGGGTATGGCTGAACACCCAGGAGGACAATGTGCAGTCGCGAGCGGTCTACACCAGCCTTGGTTTTGAGGTCGAGGGCTCGGCAGAAGAGGTGTGGGCCAAGAACCTGGAGAGCAATGACCCGTGAGAGAGGCATTGTACGACGGTAGTGCCCCGACTTATACTAGCCTGCCACCACATTCATGTCCGGCAAGAGCACATAGGGCATGAGGCTGCTCCCGTCCACCCAGACCCTCTCGCTGCTCACCGCTTCCACTTGGCGCAAGAGCTCATAGATATTTCCGGCAATCGAAGCATCTTTCACCCGGCCCACTATCTCACCATGTTCGATGAGAAAGGCTAGGCCCAGTGCGTTGGAAAAGGCGCCGCTGATCTCGTTGCCTTGCCCCAGGCCCAGCACATCCTCTACCAGCAGACCATGGTCCATGTGCGCGAGAATCTCGTCCAATGTCCTGTCGCCGGCACCCATCACCAGGCACGAGGGCTCTGGGGCAGGCGTAGAGAATATCTCTCTCGCGCCATTCCCCGTGCTTGACATGCCCAGCAAAGCAGCCGTCCTAAGGTCCAGGAGATAATTCCTGCAGGCGCCCCGTTCGATGATCGCCTTGCGGCAGCAGGGCACGCCCTCGTCATCATAGCGGCTGCTGCTTGGTCTCATGGGCAGGGTCGGATCATCCCACAGCGAAAGCTTGCGGTCGAACACCTGCTCGCCCAGGCGACCTGCCAGGGGTGATGCGTTCTGTTGCACGTTCTTGCCATCGACGGCCAGGAGGATGGGCAAGGTTAGCACAGCGGTCCCCGCGGGTGAGAAAAGCACCGGCATATGCCCGGATCGCAGGCGAGCGCTGCGTCGAGCCAGGCGTAGATCACGTCCCAGCCTCTCGACAACCTGGTGGTACGTGTCGTCGAGGGAGAGACTCTCGCTCTCGTCATCCAGAATCAGCACATCGCTCGCTCGCACGCGCTCTATGGCCACCCCGATAGTCAGGCAGCCAAATTCCTCATCGATCTCGGCGCCGGCCGTGTTTCTCAAGGTGACTCGCTCGACGCTCTTTTGCATATCGACGTGTACACTGGCATTTCGATCGATGTTTGTGAGGGTATGGACTATCTCCCGGCCGACTGCTATCAGTTGGGATGCTTGCAGTTGCGCCAGGGATGGATCATAGGTTCGCAATGGGGGTGCCGCGGCGGCTCCTGGAAAGATGATCGGTATTCTGTCTCCCTGGCGGGCGGAACCCATCAGGTTGTCGATCAGCTCATGCGACTGGGGTTGGCCCGTCGCTGCCGCAAAGCCCAGTCGCCCTTCGATGACGGCGCGCAGGGCGATGCCGTCGGTTTCCTCCATCTCAACGGACTTGAGCTCATTGGCCTCGAAACTCACCAAGGTGGATTCTCCCTGGACGCCGAACACCTCGGCTTGTTCCGCGGCATGCAGCGAGGACAGTAGATCCGAGATCGCGTTCATCGTCCACCCATCGCCACATGCTGGATACGGATGTGCGGCGCTCCGGTGCTCACGGGCAGGCTGCCCGGCCCCTTGCCACAATCGCCTTTTGTGGCAAAAACCAGGTCGGTGCCAATAGCATCGATATTCTGCAGCGTGCTGAACAGGTTGCCGCTGAGCACCACATCGCGCACCATCTCGGCAAGGTGTCCGTTACGGATCATATAACCATAGCCTGCGCTAAAGGAGAAATTCTCCATCATCGTCTCGCCACCGCTCCCGTCACAGGCATAAACGCCGAGTTGGGTGTCGGCGATCATGTCGGCGGTGGAGGCGTTGCCTCGTTCGATGTAGGTATTGGTCATGCGTACCAGAGGGGCGTATCGATAGCCAACGGACCTGGCGTTGCCAGTGGGCCGCTCGCCCATGCGCGCGGCGGTCTCGCGCGAGTGCAGGCGACCCACCAGGATTCCGTCGCGCATCAGCTCGGTGCGCTGCGTGGGTGTCCCTTCATCATCGTAGCGATGCGTGCCGCGCAGGCCTGCCAATGTTCCGTCATCGACGATGCTCAAATCCGGAGGTCCAAAAACCTTACCGAGGACCATCATCTCGGCGGCCTGCGGGTTGGCATATACAAAGTCTGCTTCCGAAAGATGGCCAAAGGCCTCGTGGGCAAAGACCCCCGCTAGGTCGGGATCGCACACCACAGGGTAGACCCCGCCCGCGACAGGCTGCGCATCCAGCAGATCGGTTGCACGCTGGGCGAGCCGGCGCGCCATCTCCTCTCGGCCCAAAGCAATTTCGTACCCGGCGGGCAACGATACCCCATCAGCCAACTCCTGTACGTCGTTTCCTTGTCGTGCCGTGGCCACCATGTGTACGGCGACCATAGGTCGCTCCTCGATTATGAATGTCCCATCCGAGTTGGCATAGAGCATGGTGGTCCAATAGTCAGCGTAGCTTACCTGGGTATCCACGATCCTGGATTGGGAGAGGAGGATATCGTTGTACGCCTGAGCCAAATCCTTTTTGTCGCTCAAGGGTACGCCGCGAAAATCGATCTCCAGGGGAACGGTGATTTCGTCCTCGACAGGGGATACGTCGGCCAGCTCGATGGGCTCACCCTGTACCAGGCGTGCGCATTGGTAGGCTTGGTCGACCTGGTGCTCCAGCTTGTCCAGGCTGTTGAATGTGGAGACGCCCCATCCCCCCTGGCGCACCAAGGAGCGAACGATGCCACCCTGATCGAGGCTCTGGTGGGCTGTTTCCAGCAACCGGCCGCGAAATCCTAGCTGTGTAGCTCTGGTGAACTCTAGGCGGATCTCGGTATAGTCGGCCCGGCTGGTACGCAGTGCAGCGAGAATGCGCTCAAAGTCGATGCGCTCGGAAGCAAGGCTCAATGGTCCTCATCTTCCGAAGCGGCCTGTTCTTCGATATCGGGCGATCCTACATCTCCGGCGACTGCTTCATCGTCCGCCAACTCTGTGGTCACAGTCGCGCTAGCCTCGCTCCCGGCGGTCTCCTCAGCAGGAGGCTGCCATGGCCTGCCCGGCACGTAGATCATGCTAGGGCGGCGCAGCCTGCGCCGGATGAGCAGCAAGGAGCCAAAGAACACCACCGAGATAATAGAGATCCACTGTGCTGTGGGGATGCCACCGATCTTCCACGCATCGGGGCGCTGAAACTCGGTGAAAAAGCGGATGGTGGGGTAAATCAGTCCATATAGGAAAAAGATGTCACCGTAGAGTCGATCTTTGCGCCACTTTCTGGCCAGGTACAAGAGCACCGCAAAGCCCACAAGACAAAGCAGCGATTCGTAGAGGAACGTGGGATGGAAGCGATCGAACGCTTCGTACCCGGGCAG
>CAYQDH010000121.1:0-260 GCA_964416075.1 uncultured Anaerolineales bacterium
ATTTGCCGATGATTCTACGATAGGAGCTGCAATCTCATGTTGCCGATCGGTGATGATAACCGGTTTCGCAGAACGGTCCCGCTCTGCAGCTTTTCAGCGGCATCGGCTCCATCTCCAGCACAGCGCAGACCGGTGGCGTCGCCTATATGGCGCACATCGGCGGCTTCGTGGCGGGCCTTGTCTTGACCTTCCTTTTCCGTGGCAGCCGCGACGCAGAGGATATGGACTGAAGCTGCGCTGGGCGCAACTTCAGGAGGATG
>CAYQDH010000121.1:270-5877 GCA_964416075.1 uncultured Anaerolineales bacterium
AGCTTATCGTGCTGGTGGAAGAGGGGGTCCCTCACGGTGGCCTCTATGAGCTCGAGCAAACCACCTATTACAAGGTGGTCGATAGCTGTTCCCACGACGTGCTGCTGACCTTTCAGGGACAGATGGAAGCGAGCCTGAGCACGGAGACCGGGATGTGGGACGACCACCGCCACTTTGGCGTGTGCGCCGTGCTGATCGCGCCCGACGAGCGATCGGTCGCGGTGCGCTATCACGATGGCCGCGAGGAGCTGGTGCCGCTACCCAGCATGGATGGCGATAGGCAATACCGAGCAGCCCCCCCTGGCTAGCCCTATACCGATGCGAATCCATTCACCGCCGGTGGCTCCTGTGGCCTGGCCTGGACGCCGCGCGCGTTTGTGGAGCGCGCCGACCGGGTGTTCTTCAGCCGGTAGGCCTCCTGGCGCGATCCCTTTGACCATCACCCCCGACCGCGCTAGAATGCGCCCCATGCTGAGCAGAATCCAAGGGAGCAACAGATGAGAACGACACACCGCAGTTTCAGCGAAGCCTCGGGTGACTTTAACCTTATCTCCCATTTTATGATCCACGAGAGCGAGCACCTACGCGCGCACTCCACCTGGTGCCTCGTGCGCTTTGTGGATTGGAAATACGGCCTCTACGACAATGTGCTGGCCGTGCCCGATTTCTGGGAGCGCAATGCCCAGCTCTGGTTCGACGGTTTCGGCGACCTGGCCGGCCTGGCCATCTCCGAAAACGGCGGCGGCGATTTCGCTATCCTGACCACAGAGGGCTACCGCTTTCTGTTCGAGGAGATGCTACACTGGGTGCTCGAAACCTGGGGCAGCCACCGTCCCTCCCTCTCGATCGAGATCAGCGGGCAGGCGACAGCAGAGGCCGCCATCTTGGATCGCTCTGGATTCCACCGTCGTTCCACGTTCTATAGGCGGCGCTTTGACCTGACCGCCGAGCCGGCCGCGCGTTTTCCTTTAGAGCCGGGTTTCGCTATCGTGGATATGCACACCCACCCTGATTACAGCTCGCAACGGATCATGCGCGCCGAGGCCTTCGCGGGCAGGAGCGATCTCAGCGAACAGGAGCTGCAACACCAACTCAGCTTTTATAACCATAGAAACCAGGGCCCCATCTACCATCCCCAGGCCGACTTGTGCGTGATGGCGGAGGATGGCCGGATGGTCTCCGGTTGTGAAGCGCTCATCGATGCCCACAATGTGGAGGCCGATATCGAGCGAGTGTGCACCCACAGCGCCTTCCGCAGGCGCGGGTTCGCCCGGGTGGTGATCCAGGAGTGCTTCAGCCGCCTGCATCGCATGGGCATAGGCACCGCCTACATCACCGGTTACAGCCCCGAGGCCATCGCCCTCTACGGTTCGCTCGGGCATGTGGACGAGGCGAGGGCCTTCACCTACGCCCTGGACTGAAACGCCATCACTTTTTCCGTCGGGCGGCAGAGCCCGCCTCGGCAAGGTTCTCGCTCGCGAGGGCCTAGTGCGGGCATGGATGCCAAGTGTGCCCATAACAGGAGGTTTCGCCCATGCTGGAAAAAGAAGCAGCCCTCACTGGCAAGGTGTTGGCCATCGGGCATCGCGGGGCGCTGGGCCACGCGCCCGAGAACACCATCGTGTCCTTGGAAAAGGGTTTGGAACTGGGGTGTGACCTGGTAGAGATCGACATCCACATGACCCGCGACGGGGAACTGGTGGTGATGCACGACGCCGACGTCTCGCGCACCACCGACGGCCACGGGCATATCGTGGATATGACTCTGGCGGAGATCAAACAGCTGGACGCCAGCGTGCGTTGGGCGCCCCACTACCGGAACGAGCGCGTGCCCACGCTGGCCGAGGTGCTGGCTTGGGCCGTGGGGCGCATCGAGCTCTGCATCGAGGTCAAGGGAGACCCGCTGGTCTATCCGGGCACGGAGGAAAAGCTGGTGGCCCTGCTGCGCCAGTACGACATGGTGGAAAAGTCGGTGATCATCTCCTTCCATCACACCTCCATCCGGCGCGTCAAGGAGTTGGAGCCCGCCGCCACCACCGGCGCCCTCCTCGTGGCGGGAGTGGCCGACCCGGTGGCGGTGGCGCGCGCGGCCCTGGCCGACTCGCTGCGCCCCAACAAGGAGCACATCACGCCGGAGGCGGTGCGCCAGCTCCACGACGCCGGCTTAGCCTGTCACGCCTGGGTGATCAACGACGAGGAGACGCTGGATCGTTACGTCCAGATGGGCATCGACTCCTTTGGCGTGGACTATCCCGACCGCGTGCGGCCCTACCTGGATCGCACAGGGCGCAGCTGGAAGACTGCATGAGCAACCAGGAACAAGTGATCGAGAAGCTGGCGCGGTGCGGCGAAGGGCGGCCGCTTGCCCCAGTGCCCGATTACCTAGCTCACTACTATGAGGACGAGCTTGGCCCCTTCCGCAGCCTGTCTGATCTGCCCCCCGATCAGGCGGAAGCGGTATTAGGGCAGATTCGCGCAGCCGGCGCCACCTTTGCCAGCAGGCGCACCGAAGATTACCTGGCGATCCGGCGTGGGCTCGAAGAACGCGTGCGCCAGGCTTTCATCGCCAAAGGGGGGGCGCCCCGGCGCCTTCGCCCTCATTACATGATCCTGGGGGCATGCCCGTGGCTGCTACAGTGGTATCGCCACGGACGTGAATTGCGCATCCCTCTGGCGGCCTTTGCGGCCACGGTCATCAGCTTCACCTACGGCGACACGTTTCCAGCCATGCGCTACCAGGACGGCAAGCCCTATCGCGGCCATGTCTACACCTTGGCGGAGCTGCCAACCCTTGTGCGGGCCTATGGGCTGCCGCAGGAATGGAACAACGGAGGTCGGTTAGGCCCGGACCGCTACATCGAAGCGCAGATTTGGGACGATGAGCCCCTGAGGCCCTTAGGGTAATTCCGATGCAACTATGGTCTGAATCCTGCGTATAAGGATATGTTCGAGTCTGCAGGGCTGCGAGTTTCAGGGGTCGGTCCTGCCGGTGAAGCGCGCATCGTCGAGCTTTCCGCACATCGTTTATACATCGCCACCCTCTTTCTACCACAGCTTGCCTCGACGCCGACCATGCCGCACCCACTGATCGTGGCGTACTTGCGGGTAGCGATGCGCCCTATGCCAAAGCGACCCGGGTCGCAGTCCGTGCCATTTGACTTGATTTCACCGTCTTTGTCTGTTACACTCACCCTGGGTCACATAGGGTGATCCCGTGGGAGTGTTGTTTGCAGGCATATCGTCAGCAGATAGGAGGTTCGATGTCCAATTTCGTCAAGCCAGAAGATGACAAGCCCGAGGTCGTGCAGCAAGCGAAGGAGGCCCTCGACGAGGCGGTCAGCCAAATCCAGGCGCCCAAGCCGGAGCGGAAAAAGCGCTACTACAGCCCGGGCGAGGTCATGAAGAAGAGGGGCTGCATCGGATGCGGTGGCATGGGGATCATCGCCATCTTGACCGCAGTGATCGTCGCCGTGCTCGCGCTCATCTAGGACGCCCTAGCGGCGCCCCATTATTGTCGATTGAGGAGGATATAGAATGGGTATTCTGGGTTTCATCGGTATGCTGGTTATCGTGATCATCATCGTCGCCATTGTTGAGATGGTTTCCAGGACCAAGCTGCCCTATGGCTGGCTGGGCAACATCGTTGTGGGCCTCATCGGGGGCGTGATCGGCCAGTATATCATTGGCCAGTTTGGGCCGTTCATCTTTGGCGTCTACCTCATCCCGACCTTCGTTGGCTCGCTGATCCTGATCCTCGTGGCCAAGTGGATCATGGGCCAGATCGCCAAGAACAGAGGCTGATCCCGGCCGGGCCTCATAGTCTTGCGCAATAGCAAATCGAACAGGGGACGGCAGCTAGCCGCCCCCTGTTCGATGTAAGACGGAATGAAGCGATGGCACCCGCGCTGCGCGGATGGGTGCGATCAGTCGGGCAGAACCAGTTTCTGGCCGGGACGGATCAGGTTCGGGTTGGAGCCGATGATCTCCTTGTTCAGCTCATAGATCTCTGGCCATCGCCTGCCAGCCCCGAGCTGCTTTTGGGCGATCACCGAGAGAGAATCTCCTGGCTGGACCACATAGACGCGCTTTTCCGCGGCCGCGGCCTTGGCCTCTTCCGCCTTGGCGGCTTCAGCTTTGCGCGCCTCTTCGTACTTGGCCATCTGTTCTTGGGCCTGCCGACGAGATTCCTCTTCCACTGCCTTTTGGCGGGCCGCCAGATCAGCCTGGGCCTTGGCCTCCGCTTCGGCCTTGACGCGAGCAGCCGCCTCGTCAGCCCTCTTGCGAGCCTCATCCTGCTCGGCCTTGATGCGGGCCGCCACGAGCTCGGCTTGCCGGCGAGACTCTGCCTCGGCATTGGCCTTGGCCTGGTCGGCCTTGCGTTTGGCCTCTGCTTCAGCCGCGAGACGTGCTTGCTCTGCCTTGCGCTTGGCCTCCGCCTCCGCCGCGAGGCGTGCCTTCTCGGCCGCAGCCTTGGCTGCCTCCTCCGCCTCTTTCTTTTCTTGTCCCTGCTTGAATAGCTTGCTAATCAACCCTTCTCGTTTCATTACACCTTCTCCGTTTCTGATCGCTATCTATACACACACTTGTCGTCCGAGACCCTGCCGGGTGCTCAGCCCAAGCTGTTGGCGCCCCCACTTGGCCAACTCGCCAGAACGGTGTAGATACTGCCCCGCAGCGCCGGTCCTGGCACGCACTGTCTCGCCTGGCACCCGCCAGCCTGTCACACAACTCCGCCCTACCACGCTCGGCCGGAGCTGTGAGAACTCTTGCCCTATAGGCCTTCCATCACCGTGGCCGCCAACATGAGAGCCAGGCCCACGATAGCGAGCCAGGGCGCTAGGTCGGTCAATACCGGAATGGTGAAGAGCGAAGCAATGAGGGCAATGATGCCCAATACCAAAGCCACATACCACGTTGTCTTTTTCGGCGTGCTGAAATTCATCTCCAGGCCTCCTAGTATCCTATAGATTGGTAAGATCATGCGATAACGATGACACTCCCGACACGGCGACACGATGCCGACGCTGTCCGTCGACATTCCCCTCCTTTCAGTGCGTAGCGACGCTGCCGAACGCCGAATGGGGGCCCAAACACCACAACATCATTATCTACTATCCACTATACGTGTCAAGCCCAATAGCGTTTCACAACACAGCTAACACTTCCCCTTCCGCGCGCCCGTGCACCCAGGACGCGATCCAGTCTTCTGGAATCTCCATGCCGAACCCCGGCGCATCCGAAGGCACCACCGTGCCGTCTTTCGCCACCGGCACCCCCGGGATGGTCCGCATTTCCTCCAGCGGCACCCCCACCGGTGTCGCCACCGCGTACTCACCCAGGGTGCATTCGGGCAAAGCATAGAGCAAGTGTTGCCCGTAGGCGCTGTTGGCGCCCCCGTGAGGGCTGGTCTTGATGCCCGCGGCCTCGGCGATATAGTAGATGCGCAGCGCCTCGCTCAACCCCCCACACCAATGCAGGTCCGGCTGCACCACGTCCACGCAACGATGCTCCACCAGTTGGCGGAAGGGAATGCGCGTGTGGTGGTCCTCTCCCGTGGCGATGGGCATCCACGGTATCGCCTTGCGCAGCTGGATGTGCGCCTCCAGG
>CAYQDH010000121.1:5896-12526 GCA_964416075.1 uncultured Anaerolineales bacterium
CTCGGGAAACAGCGGCTCCTCCAGCCAGCGCAGCTCGTAGGGGCGCAAGCGCTCGGCCAGGCGCACGGCGAACTCCACGTCGTAGGCCATCACGGGGTTGATCATCAGCTCCGCCTTGCGCGTCACGGTCTCGCGCGCACGAGCCACCTTTTCCTCCATGATGTTCAGCCCATCGATGCCCTGGCTATAATGCACGGGGTTGGTGATCTTGAACGCCCGGAACCCCAGCTCCATCGACCAATCCAGATCGTCGCCGGTGGCGTAGCACTCGATCTTTTCCCTGCAAGGCCCGCCCAAAAGCCGGTAGACCGGCTGCTTGAGTAGTTTGCCTTTGAGGTCCCACAAAGCCAGGTCGATGCCGCTCTGCGCGCAGGCCGAGAGCCCCAACGAGCCGTGCCGCTTGGAGGAGCGCCACATCAGGTCATTGAGCAGCTCGGTGGCCAGGCAATCGCGCCCCACCAGGAGCGGCGCATAGTGGTAGTCGATCAGCGCCGCCACCGGCTCACCGAAGCTCGTCAGGCCCAAGCCCCACGTGCCGTCCTCCGCAACCACCTGCACCCACACCCGGCGCCCGCCGATGCCCGGCGATTTCCAGGGCACATCGGGCGGGAACTCGGGGTACTTGGCCATGGGCAAGCCGATAGGCGCATACTGCCTCCAGCTCGTCCTGCGCGGGGACGTCCTGGGCTTGGCCTGCGGCAACTTGACATCGACAGCGCGGATCTGCGTAATCTTCACGGCACTCGCTTTCCCACCAGTCTAGGTATTGCTCCGGATTTCGTCCAGGCATGCCGCCAGGACATACTCCAGTTGTTTGCAGCACTGGCGCTCAAAGACCTTCTCCTGCCCAAAGCGCGCTCGGTCCTCTTCCTTGCTGAAATCGCACCCTGTCAGCGCGCGGCATTCGGTAGTCCCAAAACGCTCGATGAAGCCATGGTACAAGCTCTCCGCCGCCGCAATAGCCTCCAGGCGCCTGCTATTGTCTGTCGCCGGGGGGCGGGGTTCCCCGACCCCGTGAATGGCGCCCAGAAGGACCGTGGCGCCAAACAGTTCGCCGCAAATGGTCTTTCCCGATTGTATGGCCCCCGAGTATCCGGCCGCGACCCACTGATAGGGTAGGTCGTCCCAGCCCACAGCGAGCTGCAGGACCTGCAGCGTGGCTTCGGCTCAGGTGTAGCCCGAGAGCATAATCTGTACGGCGTCGCGCCAGAGCTGTTGGTGCTGCTGATCCTCCATAGACCGCTCTCCTTTCCCCTTCCGTCAAAGGCAATCGGACTCGTTCCACGGTTGAGGCCGCCGAACCACCACATTGCATCTATCGTACCTCATTCACAGGTCAAACCGCAAGTTGACGCATCCGCCCGTCCGGACTATGCTGGTTCCTATTGCCATATCGGTTACCGTCTGGAGGATGCATACGTCATGAATTGGGCCTCTGGCTCTCTCCACGCCTGTTGCGCAAGGGGCAGAGCGTGACTATCCAATCTCTTGTCGCACGACTGCGGGCCCGCACCGCGCCGGATGCCCCCAGCACCCTGAACCGGCAGCTCTTCCAACTCGCCTGGCCCTCGCTCGTGGAGAGCCTGTTGCAGACCATGCTCGGCGTCGTGGATCTCATGTTTGTGGGATCTCTGGGGCCGGACGCCATCGCGGGCGTGGGCCTGGGCAGCCGGTTGATGATGGTGCTGCAGGTGCTGTTTATGGGCCTTTCGGTGGGCAACACGGCCCTGGTGGCGCGCGCGGTGGGCGCCAAGGACAAGCCGGAGGCGGAGCGCATCGCCAAGCAATCGCTGGTGATCTCGACGTTCCTCTCGTTGCTCATTGCGGCAGCGGGCCTCTTCTACTCGCGCGAGATCATCGGGATGATGGGCGCTACCGCCGAAGTAACGACCATCGGGGCCGGGTTCCTGCGGATCATCGCCTCCTTTTCCGTGTTCATGGCCGTCATGATGATCGGCGGCGGGACGCTACGCGGCTCCGGCGACACGCGAACGCCGCTCGTGATCACCGCGGTGATCAACCTGGTCAACATCCTCTTCGCCTACTTGCTCATCTTCGGCAACCTCGGTTTTCCGCGGATGGGGGCCATCGGCTCGGCGGCGGCCACCACCATCGCCCGCGGCGTGGGTGCTGTGCTGATGCTCTACGTCCTGTTCAGGCGTGGCTCGGTGCTCAAGCTGCCCCTGCGCGGTGGGTGGACCATCACCAGGGCGGTGGCCAGGCGCATCCTCGACGTGGGAGGCCCCGCTGCCGTAGAGCAGATCATCTTCCAGCTGGGCCTGCTGGTCTTTAACGTGATCACCGTCTCCTTTGGCACCGATGCCCTGGCCGCCCAGCAGATCGCCTTCAACATCTCGAGCTTCTCCATCATGCCGGCCTTCGCCTTTGGCATTGCGGCCACCACGCTGGTCGGGCAGAGCCTGGGCGCCAAGGACCCTGAGCGCGCTGAGGCCAGCGCGTGGCAGGCGCTCAAGGGCAGCATGATCTGGATGAGCCTCATGGGGGTCGCTTTCTTCGTGGGGCGTTATCCTCTGGTCGCTCTGTATACCGATGATCCCAACGTGCAGAGCCTGGGCGAGATGTGTATGATCTTTATCGCCTTTACGCAACCTATGCAGTCCATGTCCATGGTCGTGGCCAGCGCGCTGCGCGGCGCGGGCGACACGCGCTCCACGATGATTGTGACATCAGTCAGCGTCTGGCTCGTGCGCGTGGGGCTGGGATACCTGATCGGGATCGTCCTGGGTTTGGGCTTCATGGGGGTGTGGATCGCCTGGGTCGCCGATTTCACCACCCGCGCCGTGCTCATCTATCTGCGCTTCCGCAGCGGCCACTGGAAGACACTGCGCGTCTAGAGTCGCAGTCACCCGGATGAAGGGGGAGCCCGTACCATGGATAGCTGGCATGCCCACGAGGCTGGCGACAAGGCGCAGATCCTGGCCTACCTGAACACCGATCGCCTCTACGCGGCCTATGCCGTCGGCGACCTGGAGCCCGCGCTCTATGCCCAGAGCGCCTGGGCCGTCGCCGAATCGGGTGGGGTGTGGCGCGCGCTGGCGCTGCACTTCCGGGGCCTTCAGGTGCCGGCTCTGTTCGTTATGGGCCAGCCCGATGGCGTGCGCGCCATCCTCGAGGGCGCCCTCTATCCCTCGCCCGCCTATCTCACGTGCCGCGCGGAGCACGTGCCGCTGCTACACGAGTTCTATGACTGGCCTGGCCCGACCCCCATGTGGCGCATGGCCCTGGACCGGACCCATTACCGGCCCGTGAGCAGACCTTGCTCGCGCCTGGGCCCCGACCATGCTGGGTCATTGGCCGACCTCTACGCGCTCGGCGGGGGCGCCGCCTTTGGCGCGGCGCAGCTAGACCAGGGCGTATTCTACGGAATCCTCGACGCCGATCGCGTCGTGGCCGTAGCGGGCACGCACCTGGTCAGCCAGACCTACAGCGTCGCGGCTGTGGGCAACGTCTTTACGCACCCCGATTATCGAGGCCGGGGCTATGCCACGCATGCCACCAGTGCCGTGGTCGACGAGTTGTTGCGGCGCGGCATCCGGGATATTATCCTCAACGTGGGGCAGGCCAACATGGGGGCCCTGCATATCTACGAGCAGCTCGGCTTTGGGCGCTGCTCTCCGTTCTACGAGGGGCCCGCTGCGGCGCGCAGCGGCCGCGCGCTGAATCTGCGCGGCGGCAGCTTTACCATCCGCCCGGTGCGGCCGGACGAGACCCCCGCCATCCTGGAGGTCTACCGCCAGTGCGAGGATTTCCTGGCTTTGGGACCGGTGTCGACCGCTTCCGAGGACATGGTCCTCGCCGACCTGGAGCTCTCGCGTGAGCAGGGCGGCATCTATTGCGGCATCTACGACCAGGCCGAGCGGATGATCGGCGTGGTGGACGTGGTGCTCGATCGGTTCGGTGGCCAGCCCGAGTGTGCGGATCTCTCCCTGCTCATGATCGCCGCGCCCCACCGCCGCCAGGGCATTGGCGCCGAGGTCGTGGCCCTGGTAGAAGGGGCCATCCTCCGCAACCCAGAGATCAGCGACATCCTATCGGGCGTGCAGGTCAATAACCCCGCGGGGATGCAGTTCTGGGCCAAGAACGGCTACCGCATCGTGGGCGGGCCCGAGTTGATGCCGGACCAGACCACCGTCTACCACCTGCGCAAGGAGATACGATGAACGACCAGCAAACGCTTACCGAGCACATCACGGCGGTGGTGCGGGATAGCCCATTGAACCGCATGGTCCGCCTGGATGGCGGCCCGATCTTTGATGCGCCCGTCGTCGGTTACGCGGATGGGCGCGATCCCCTCTTTGCGAAATACAAGGAGATCATCGGCCAATTCCACCTGACGCCCCTGGAAGTGTTGCAGCACGCGCTGGACGAGGGTCAATTGGGCGACCATCTCTCGCTGGAACGGCTGAGCGTGGTCTGCTGGGCGCTGCCCATCAGCCGCGAGACGCGCCTGAGCAACCGCCTGGAGACCGTGAGGCCCTCGGCGCGTTGGGTTTATACCAAAGCGGACGGCGAGGCGTTCAACGACGCCCTGCGCTGCGAGGTGGTAGCCTGGCTTCAGCGCGCCGGATATCTGGCCGTCGCTCCTGCGCTCTCGCCTTTGTTTCAGGTGCGCCCTCCGGGTATGGAACGAGGCTTTACCTCTCGCTGGTCGGAGCGACACGCGCTCTATGTGGCAGGGCTGGGGACCTTTGGCCTCAGCGATGGCTTGATCACGCCCGTGGGCGTGGCCATGCGTTGCGGCAGCGTGGTCACCAATATGCCCCTCAGTGCCTCCCCGCGACGCTACACGAGCCACCGGGCCTACTGCCTGCAACTGGCAAGAGGGAACTGCGGCGAGTGTATTGCCCGCTGCCCCGCGGGGGCGATCAGCGAAGCCGGACACGACAAGGCCAAGTGCGCCCGTTACGTTTCCGAGGCCATGGCCGCCTACCGCCAAGAGTACGGCGACAAGACGCTGGCTTGTGGCCTGTGCCAGACCGGCGTGCCCTGCGAGGAAGGGATACCGAAGCGATGAAACCGGGTGAGGTGTGGTGAGTGGAATATGTGGTAGGGATATGGTTTGCCTTGTGGAGATGATACCATGACAGGACAACGTATCGGTATTCTGCATCCGGGGGCCATGGGCTCATCCATCGCCGCTTCGGCACAGAAGGGCGGGCAAGAGGTGTACTGGGCCTCCCAAGGGCGCAGCACGGCCACGCACGAGCGCGCGGCTAGGATAGGGCTGCGCGACGCGGGCGCCGTGGCCAACCTTTGCACTACTTGCAGCATCATCTTGAGCATCTGCCCGCCACACGCCGCGGAGGATGTGGCCGGCCAGGTCGTGGGGTGCGGTTTTCGGGGCCTTTACCTGGACGCCAACGCCATCGCGCCGCAGCGGGCCGTGCGCATCGGCCGGATGTTGGCTGAGGCGGGTGTGGATTTTGTGGATGGCGGGATCATCGGCGGGCCGGCGTGGGAGCCGGGCAAGACCTGGCTCTACCTCGCTGGCCCGCGCGCCGGAGAGGTCGCCGCCTGCTTTGAGGGTGCTCCCCTGCAGACCGTTGTGCTGGGCGATGCGCCCGGCGCGGCCTCGGCGCTCAAGATGTGCTACGCCGCTTACACCAAAGGCAGCTCTGCGCTCCTGGCAGCCATCCTGGCCACCGCCGAGAGCCTGGGAGTGCGCGATGCACTGTACGATCAGTGGGCGCGCGACGACCCCAAGATGGTGAGCCAGGTCACCCAGCGCGTGCGCGGCTCCACGGCCAAGGCCTGGCGCTTTGTGGGCGAGATGGAAGAGATCGCCGCCACCTTCCGCGAGGCGGGCCTCCCCGGCGAGTTCCACACCGCCGCGGCGATGGTCTATCGCCAGCTGGCCCAGTTCAAGGACGCCCAGCCGCCGCCTGACATCGAAGACATACTCTCTGCGCTCTTGGTGTCCGGAGATCCTCCCACCGATGAACACCGATGAAGACAGGATAAAAACCGATAGGAAACATCTATATCATCCCATCAGTGTTCATCCTTTGTCATCTGTGTTCATCGGTGGGAGTCTGTTTGTACCTGGATGACGACGAGGAGACTCTATGCGCGTAGAAAGCTACGCCGATGCAGCGGCATTTCTGGAGGACACCCAGGCGATCCTGGAATCGAATGAGCCCGCCAACAGCCTGATGCTGGGCTTGTGTATGCGCCTGGTGCAGCACCCTGAGCGCATCGCGGAGGCGCCCTACCTGGCCGCGGTGCAGGACGAGGGCGGGCTGGTTCTCGCGGCGATGATGACCCCGCCGCGACCGATCATCGTGTATAGCCCTCGAGGCGATGTGACCCAAGCGTCCCGAGCGCTGGTGCAGGACCTAATGCACGGCGGATGGCGCATCTCCGGTGTGAGGGGGCCGGGCGAGGTGGCGGCGCAGGTGGCCGTCGCCTGGACCGAGCGCACCGGCCAGGGCCACCACCTGGAGCAGCGCACTATCGCTCACGAATTGCGCCAGGTGCACACGCCCCCGCCTTCAGGCGGACGCCTGCGGTTGGCCACAGAGGCGGACCGTAACCTGGTCACCCGCTGGGCCTATGGTTTCGACATCGATTGCCACGGACACGCCGATTGGGACGAAGCGGCGCAGGTGG
>CAYQDH010000122.1:0-12478 GCA_964416075.1 uncultured Anaerolineales bacterium
GTCTGGAAGGCGATCTGGCCCCCGTCCGGCGACCAGGCGGGACTCCCGTCGCGGGCGGCGTCGTGGGTCAAGTTGACCGGATCGGTGCCGTCGGCGTTCATCACCCAGATGTCAGAATGCCCCTCGCGGTCGGAAGCAAAGGCGATCCTGCTGCCATCCGGCGACCAGGCGGCCTGGCCATCGAATCCTCCCTCCGCTTGCGTCAGCTTGGCCAGGTTCGACCCGTCGGCGTCCATGGTACAAATATCCAAGTCGCCGTCGCGACCGGAGGCGAAGGCGAGTTGGTCTGGGCCAGGTAGCGGCGTGGCTGTCGGCGTGAGCGAGGGCTTGGGTGAGCCCGTGGGCGTCGGGCTGGACCCGGGCGTGGGCGTTCGTGTGGGTGTTGGCGTCCGCGTGGGCGTCGGTCCGGCGAAGGGCCTCAAGACGAAGGGCAAGTACACGCGGCTGTTCACCAGAGCTGCGACGCCGGCCGCGGGGGCCAGGTGCTGCGGATCACGGTGAGGGGTGAACAGGTCGCTGCCCAGGCCGGGTAGCAGGGCGAAGGCGATGAGTAGGGCGAGCAGGAGGTGTCGAGTGCGCAGCATAGGTCAACCGTCCTTTCTGAACGATCGCACGGCACAGACCCAGAGACTGAAGCGAGGATCACAACCAAGCAGCAGTATAACCTGCATGACGCAAACCATCAAGGCGCGAAAGGCTCTATCATTGGCCCTCTCCACCTGGCCGCTGCGCTCTCTGCTCGGCCAGGATGGCCTGCCCATCGATGCGCCTGAATCGGTCCAGGTTGCGCTGCCACTCTGCGCGGATCTTGGCCATATCGTCGCCCGTCGCGGGGTAACCGCTGAGCTCATTCAAGAAGACGATCACCCCCTCAAGCTTGCCCTCGATCAGGTTCACCCCTGCGGGCCTGGTGGGTTGGTCCGGGCGGGCGCTGTAGGAATAGTGGAACTCGTGGATCAGCCGGTCGATCTCCAGCATCTTTCGCTGAGCGGTCTGCGCCGCCGGATAAGCCTGCACATAGCGGGCGAATGCCTGTGTGGCTCCGCCGGCGTTCAGCTGCCTGCGATCGTAACTGGAAGCGTAATCGCGCCAGGTAATCTGCCATCCACATACGGGACAGGTGATGAACTGGTCCTCTGTAGTCCTGGTCGTCTTGAGCCCGCGCAAAATGATCGTGGAGAGGCCCTGCCTGGCGCATCGGGGGCAGGCAACGCGGCCATGCTTCGCCTCATCCACGGTGAGGATATCCCGGCAGCGCAGGAATAGGGTCCAGCCCACCTCCTCCAGCAGGTCCTCATCGAGCAGGCTTTCTGCCTGCGACTCGTAGAGACGCCGTAGCTTCCCTTTGCTCAGGCGCGGCGACCATCGCAGACCATCTCGGCCATTATCCATGGCTCATCCCTTCCTGCTCCTCTATGGCCTATTTCATTTTTTCCGGTTTTCCGTGGTCAATCCCCCATCCGGCACGCTGTGTCGATCCACGCACGATAGTTCTCCGCGATGCGCGCGGTGATGGCGCTGATCGGCCCCGCCGAGGCGGCCAGGATCAAGCGGCGGTCCCCCAGGGCCAGGATCTCGCGCACCCGCGCCCGGATCTGCTCGGGCTCAGCAAAAGCCAGCTCGTCCCACTCCAGGTTGCCCATCAGGGTGATGCGCCCCTCGCCGAGTTCTTGCGCCTGAGCATAGGTCACATCCCCCGCCGGGGGCGGCTCCACGGGGTCGGTGGAGTCGTAACCCATCTGCACAAGCAGGGGCAGGGCGTGGCGGATGCGGCCGTGGCAGTGGCAGCTGGCCAGGATGCCGTATTCCTTGAGCTTGGCCACCATGGGCCCCTCGTAGGGCACGACGTACTCGTCGAAAGCCTGCGGAGGCATCATGGGCGGTGTGCACTGCTCCGCCCCGCCGATATTGACCACGGTGTCGAGCGTCCGCCCGCGAAAGAGCGCGTCGAAAATGGCCAGGTTGCGCTCGCAGACCACCTGGCACAGCTCGTGAAAGAGCTTGCTCTCGGTCAGCGAGAGCTCCAGGAAGAGCTCGAAAGGCATGCAGGCGGAGATGCACACGATGGGCGAGGAGAGCGACGTGCGCACCAGCCCCCGGTCGCCCACCTCGTCGTGGGCGCGCTGATAACCCTGCACCGCCTTGTCCAGGTCGGTGGGCTGGATGGAAAAGGGCACCTCGGCCAGCATCTCCAATTCCTTGAGCGACTCCACCAGCGGCTTGACATGCCAAACCGTGTTATGCCCGCGCTTGACCTCGTTCACAAAGGTCAGCCTGCCACGCGGGGTATCCACGTACCCCTCGATGCGCTGCGTATCGCGGTCGCTCCGGCCGCGCGGCGCGTCGAACCAGCTGTCGGCGCGCGCTCCCTCTTGTGTGCTGGTATGGATGGCCGAGGGGGGGATGTTCAGAAAGCGGTTATCCCAGCCGCCCAGCGGCCACTGGCGGATGGCGTCGACGTGGGGGGCGATGTCGCGATAGAGGTCCAGGTAGAGCGAGTCGCGCATCCAGCCCTGGGTAAAATCATCTGCCGCGGGCAAGGGCTCGCCGATGGGGAACCCCTCGCGCAGCCAGATGGGCGCGCGGTCCACGGGCTCGCCGCGCATGGCGGCGCTGAGGCGTTGCTTGCCGGTCATGGGCATGGTGGGTGGTCCTTTCCGCGTCGGTCGTTAGCTGTGCCCATGATAGCGCAGGCCGGCGCGCGGGGCAAGGGCCAAAGCCCGGGGCTGGCCCCCACGCGCTACCCGGCAGAATCGACCAGAGCCGTCATCCCTTTGACGGCTTGCCTCTTTTGGAGCTAGACTGAGAAGCGTACGGGCTGCGGTCCGTGCAATGTCGGATAGCGTTCTTGTACCACAAGTTGCCTAACTTGTGGATCCGCGTAAACGTCACGGTGGAGCGTGCGGTTGGTCTCGCTAAGAAGGAGGCTCCTATGGCCGGATGCAAGATCGCCCTCGTCTACTTCTCTGGCACCCAAGTGACCCATGCCTACGCCGAGGTCATGCGGCAAGCGTTCGCCGAGCAGGGATGCGAGGCGCGGCTGGTCGATGTCACCTCCTACGCCTCTCGCCAAGAGCCGCTGCCCATCGAGGAATTCGACGGCCTGGTTTTCGGTTTCCCCGTCTATGGCGATTTCGCGCCCAGCGTGATCAACGCCTGGCTGTCCACCCTGGCGGGCCGGGGCAAGCGCTGCGCGCAGTTTTTTACCTATGGCGCGCGAGCGGTGGGGCACGCGCACTATCATACGAAGGTGTTGCTGGAGCGAGCCGGCTTCCAGGTGTTGCTCTCGGCCGAGTTTCTGGGCCGCCATTCCTACAACGTAGCCGGCTGGCGCATCTTGCCCCTCCGCCCCGACGAGCGCGATTTCGCCGTCGCTCGTGAGTATGTCGCCACGGCCCTCCAGCGCTTCACTCAGGCGGTGCCTCCTGTTCTGCGACTCGAAGCGCCCCCCGGCTATGACCGCGCCGTCGAATCGTTGCCCGGCCGGCAGGGGACGGCCGAGCACAAATGGACGCATCCCCGGCGCGTGACGGAATCATGCAGCATGTGCCGGGAGTGCGAGGCCGGGTGCCCGGCCCAAGCCATGGATGCCCAGACGGGGTCAGCCGATCCGGCTCGCTGTATCACGTGCTTCCACTGCGTCACCATCTGCCCCGAAAGTCCTCCGGCTCGATGAGCGCCTGGCAGGGGTGTACCCCGAGTTCCTGGCCCAGAACTACCTCACCGACGAGATTATGGACGCCAAGCGGAGCGTGATCATCGCCTAGCCCCGGCAGGCGCGCCTGCGATCCGTGTGTCTTTGTGTTTATTCCTTCTATCCTCTCTCCGGCACCTTGCCCGCGGCTTGCCGCCGGGCCACGATGGCTGTGGCGATGGCCTCGGGCACTAGGTCGTAACGGCGGAACTCTAGCGTGAACGCGCCATGTCCGTGCGCCATATCGCGCAGGGCCGTGGCATAGCCGCAGGTCTCGGCTACCGGCGCTTCGCCGCTGATGCGACACACGGCCCCCAGCACCTCGCTCGCCGTGACGCGCCCGCGGCGCGACCAGATATCCGCCGCGATGGTGCCCATGTGCGGCTGGGCCACCTGCACGTCCAGGCGCATCGCCGGCTCCAGCAGGGCCGGCCCCGCGGCGCGCGCGGCCTGGCGCACGGCCATCGACGCGGCGATGTGGAAATCGATGGGCGAGGAATCCACCTCGTGATACTGTCCGCTCAGCACCGTCACGCGTACATCGGTGAGGGGATAACCCGCCAGGACCCCTTTCTGCAGCACCTCTCGCACGCCGCCCTCCACGGAGCGCAGCGATGCGGGCGGAATCCCCGCTCGGCGCACGCGATTGCTACCGCTGTTCGCCGCGGCCGCCGAGGGCGCGCACTTGTACACCACGCCGCTACCGCGCGACAACGGCTCCACGCCCAGGCGCACGCGAGCGAAATGCCCCGCGCCGCCCGATTGGCGAATATGGGAGCCTTCCGCCTCGGCAGGGCGGAGGATCGTCTCGCGGTAGGCCACCTGCGGGGGGCTTCGCCCGTCTCGGCGTCGTAGCGGGCTACCAGGGTGGGGTCCTCCCGGCAGAGGCGCGCCACGCCCTGGTGCACCCGGTCGGCGTCCTGGTCGGGCCCCGGGATGAGGGCTACCATGATCACCGGCTCGGGGAACCGCAAGGGCGACCAGGCCCGCGCCCCTACAAGCGATTGCCCCTCACCAGCCAGCGCAAGAACCAGACGGGCAACGCAGGGCCGATCACCCCCCTATCGACATAGGCGCGAAGGAGCGCGCGCCCCGACCAATAGCAGGAGAGCAGGATGCCAAACCCGGCAAAGAGAAAGAACAGGTATACCCCGACCTTGTAAAAGCCATCCGGCTCGCCTTGCTTGTTCACATAGACCAAGTCCCACCCCTCGACGCTACGGGCGATGAGGAAGAGCAGGGGCACAAGCCCGATGATCACCGCCAGCCAGCTGAGCGCGCCGAGCTTGATCGAGGTCATGAGGATCAGGAAGCCGATGGCCACGCCCCACATGACCGCCCCGGCTAGAAACATGCCCGCGTGCACCCCCAGCTTTTGCGCCCGCGTCAGCTCTTGGCCTTGCGCCGGCTGAGCCGCCCGCTGCCGGGTTGGCTGGCCCCCCTGCCTCCCGGTGTAGGTACAAAGCATCACCTCCAGCGCGGCGCTGCGCACGTTCTGGTCGGGGTCCTCGGCAAGCGGCGTCATCAGGTCGATGATGTGGGGATCCTTGGCCGCCACCAGCGCCGCTACAGCGGCCTGGCGAGTGGCCTCGTCGGGGCTGCGCAGGGCGCCGATCAGGCCGTCGATGTCTCGCTCGGCCGCCATGCGCTCGATCGTGGGTAATTCATCCGTTGTCATCTTGCTCCTCCCTGCATGGGTTGGCTGGATCTTGATGTTTCCTCGTCCATCGTGTTGTCCCCAGTATAGCAGAGCGGCAAGGCCCGTTCTTTGCGCAATGATGGCGAGATCATCACAGCATTGTTACAGCGCGGGATGGCGACTCGGGGTGCATGGCCGAATCCCCTATCGGGCGATTGGCTTGCCCACCGCGCATCCTCGCGCTACACTGTGCGCGCTGAGCTACGTGTTTCCAAATCGCGAGGATGCCTCGGCTACCCTACGGTTTCCATGTCGAGGTGAAAGGACTGGCGCCATGACGCTCAAGGCCGTGTGGATCGACCCTACCCGTGAGTCGCTCGAGATGCAACGGCGCATCCTGGCCGAGGGAGGTGTGGAGCTGGTCTACGCCCCCTGCGAGAGCCCGGAAGAGATCGTGCGCGCCGCGAGCGACGCCGATGCGCTCATCGTGATGCTGCACAACTATGTCAGCGGGGAGGTGCTGCGCCGGCTCCCGCGCTGCCGGGCCATCATCCGCCATGGCATCGGCGTGGATAGCATCGATGTGCCCGTCGCGACCGAGCTGGGCATCCTGGTCTGCAACAACGTCACCTATTGCGTGAACGAGGTGGCCGACCTGGCCATGGGCCTGCTCCTGGCCAGCGTGCGGCGCATCCCCCAGGCACACCAAGTGATGCACGAGGGGCGCTGGGATGGGGCGCTGGTGCGCCCCGGCCACCGCCTGGCCGGCTCCACGCTGGGGATCATCGGCTTGGGGCGCATCGGCCGGCGCGTGGCCCGGCGGGCGGCCAGTTTCGGCCTCTCCCTATTGGCCTGTGACCCCTATATCCCCGCCAGTGTGGCTGAGGAGCACGGCGCCCGGCTGGTGGGGCTGGACGAGCTGTTGCGCAGCTCCGACCTGGTGTCCATCCACACCCCCCTCACCCCGGCGACGCGCCACATGATCGATGAGCCGCAACTCCGCCTGATGAAACCCACCGCCCACCTGATCAACACCGCCCGCGGCGACATCGTGGCCACGCCCGCGCTGGTGCGGGCGCTGCAAGAGGGCTGGATCGCCGGGGCGGCGCTGGACGTGGTGGAGGGCATGCCGCCGGTTCCCGCGGATCACCCGCTGCTCGGGCTGCCCCAGGCCATCCTCACGCCTCACGTGGCATGGTATTCGGAGGAGGCCTACGCGGAATTGCTGGAGCAGGCCGCCCACGACGTGGTAAGCGTGCTGCGCGGGCAGCGCCCCAGCTCCATCGCCAACCCCGAGGTGTTGCGGCGCGCCGCCTGCCGCGTGCCCGAATTGCGAGACGGCTGACCCGCCATTTCGACCTCACGATCTACTTGTCGGCAAACGCTCGCCTTCAGTGCAGGCCGACAGGGCGAATGGCGCCATCGATGGAACGTCCGAAGCGCGAAACGATCTCGGGCAGCGCCTCGATGTCTTCGAGCGAGGTCCTAAAGTTCACGACACACACCCGCAGGACGTAGGTGCTCCCGATGAGCGCGTTCGAGAGAAAGGCCTCGCCGCTCCTCTGCAGCTTGGTCAAGAGTTCCTCGTTCAACTGATTCAAATACCTCTCGACCTCGGGCGAGCCGGTGGTAAGGTCGGGGGGAACGTAGCGGAACGTGGTGATGCTCAAGTTGTGGGTGAATGCCTGCAGTTCCGCGTGCTCTTGAGCGAGATGAAATAGCTGGGCGGCAAGCTTGATATCATCAGAGATCATCCGCACATACCCCTGCCTGCCGACTTGCCTTATTCCCAACCATACCTTCAAGGCTCGGAATCCGCGCGAGTTCTGCGGACCGTATTCGTGGTAATTGATGCCAGCCTCTTCGGTGGCCTCCTCGAATTCATAGTATGAGGGGTGGTAGCTAAAGGTGTCGGTGAGGTCGTGAGGATCGCGCACCAGAGTACATGCGGCCTCGAGCGCCGAATAGAGCCATTTGTGCGGATCGAGAGCCACAGAATCAGCCGCACCGAGCCCCGCGAGATCGGGCAGCGGGTCAGGCAGGCAGGCCGCAAAGCCGCCATAGGCGCCATCCACGTGGAGCCACAAGTCATGTTCGCGGCAGATGTCGGCGAGCGCCGCTAAGTCGTCCACAGCCCCCACGCCGGTCGATCCCGCGGTCCCCACCACCAGAAATGGCGCATCCCCGTCCTTCTTGTCGTGCTCGACCTGTTTCGCGAGAGCGGCCAGGTCCATCTGCAACTTGGCGTTCGTCGGTATCCAACGTATTCCGTCGGTCCCGACCCCGTATTGATCCGCCGCCTTTTCGATCCAGGTGTGGGTCTCGGCCGAGCAGTAGACTCTTGGCCTGCGGCCGGCCATGCTCCTCACGCCCTTGGTGCGGACCTCGGCGCCGAGCTTCTTTCGACGAGCCGCCAGGAACCCTACGAAATTCGCCGTGTTGCCGCCACTGACCATCAAGCCGCCGCAGGTGGTCGGGTAACCGATCAGCTGCGCGATCCATCGCACGACCTGCGCCTCGATCTCGGATGCCACCGGCGAGAGCACCCACGCCCCAACATTAGGATTCACCGCTGAGGCGAGCAGATCCGCCAAGGCGCCAATCGGCGCAGCGGAAGAGGTGATATAGCCCCAGAACCGAGGGTGGCCGTTGAGAAGTGAGTGTTCGAACAAGAGATCAGCCGTTTCTTTCATCAGCTCGCCGGGAGAGGTGCCCTCTTCGGGCAGAGCGCCATGTCCCAGCGCAAGCCGCACCTGCCCTGGGGTCTCCCCAGAGGTCACGGGGCGCTCTCTCAAGGATCCAAGAAAGGCGGCGATGGCATCGACCAACTGATGGCCCGCTGCCCTAAAGTCATCCGGCGTCATCTCTAGCGGCGCCCTACGTCCGCGTAGACCGTCAGTATCGTCTGCTGTTTGCATCACGATCTCATTCCTTTCTGAACGGAGGCTAATAGGATCATCGGGTACTATGATTCGGCGCGATTCACCTAGATCCTCTATCTCAACCCTAACATACTTGATAAGTCAAGTCAATTATAAGGCAGCATTCGGGGTGACGGCGACCTCGCCGCAACCGGAGCGCCAATTCCGACGTATTGCCAAGTGTGGGCCTCAGGCACTGCCGATCTACCAGACCAGTCGGAAAAAGGAGCGACATGTGTGAGTTCTGCCACCAACACGGTGAAGGGAAGAAATGGTATCTCAACGCGGCCAACTATGCCGAGGAGCTGTATAACGACGCGGCTCGGGCCTCGATGAAGCACGTGCTAAGCCCTTTGAGCGCCGTCCCCGTTAGGCGAGGTATTCGACCTTGACCGGCTTGCCGCTGCGGGCGGATTGCACTACCGCCAGGCAGACGGCCATGGTCCGGGCGCCTTCGAACACGTCCACCTCCGGGCGCTTGCCCGTGCGCACGCACTCGACGAAATGCGCGACCTGCCTGTGGTGCGAGTTCACTTGTTCCACCGTCAGCACCTCCGGCTGGTCGCCGGGGCCCTCGCCGATGTCTCGCGTGATCGCGCCCGCGGCTGCCTCCAGGCTGCCCAAGGGGCCAAAGGCCCTCAGCCGCATGTCGGCCTTGGTCTTGCGGTGCGAGCCCAGCTGCAGATAGACATGTCCGATGGCCCCGCTTTGGAATTGCAGATTGGCGCTGTTGTTGTTCTCCACCGGCCAAAAGTCCAGGGTCTTGTTGGCATAAGAGTGCACCTCGACCACCTCGCCCGCCAGCCAACGCACCAGGTCCACGTTGTGCACGGCCCCGCCCAGGAACAGATCCTGCGGATCCTTGAAGCGCCAATAGCTGGGGCCCAAGGCTTGCATGGCGAACAGGTCCTGAAAGTAGCAGCTATCGACGAGGAAGGGCTGGCCGATATCCCCGCGCACCAACATATCGCGCAAAGCGGAGAAATCTGGTCGGAAGCGATAGTTGTGGCAACAGGCCAAGGTGACGCCCGTCCGCTGCACCGTCTCGATCAGGCGGGCGAGCTGCTCGAACGAGATGCCGATGGGCTTTTCCACCAGCACGTGCTTGCCGTGCTCCATGGCATAGATAGCCTGTTCCGTATGAAGCCTGTCGGGCGTGCAGATCGATACCAAGTCGACCTCGGGGTGATCGATGGCCTCTCGGTAGTCCGTGGTAGCGAAAGGAACCGCGTAACGCTCCTTCGCGCGCGCCAGCGCGGCCTCGTTGATGTCGGCGATGGCCACGGGCCGCACGCCCTCCGCCATCTGATAGCCGGCCACGTGGTTTTCACCCACCCCCAGGCCGATGATCGCCGCGCCCAACACTCTCTCGGTCATGCTATATGCCTCCAAGCTACAGACAAATATTGGTAGGGGTGAAGGATTGGGAGTAGAGATTCACTGGAGCAAACAACACGCTTGGGCACCCGAAACACGCACCAGCACGAAACGAGCTCCCAATCCTTCAACCTCTTCGCGTGACACTGACCACGGACTTGTGCTGAGGTGTGGCGCGTTACCGCATTAGTTTGCTAATCTGCATTATCACCTTTTGTTCATCAGCATGAGGGTTTCAACCCCATGCGACCCAAGATCCACGCCTTGCCGCCCTAGTTCTTGTTGCACCCGGGTGATGTCCACGCGGCGAGGGGCGATGCCCGTCTGCGCGGCCACCGCCGCGGCGGCGCCCGCCCCTTGGCCCACCACCATGGTGTGCGCCATCACCCGCAACAGCCAGGGATTGTCGGTGCTGATGCTGCGCCCCGCGCCCATCAATAGCCCCTCCACGCCCTTGGGCAACAGGCAGCGATAGGGCACATCGAAAGAGTCGCTGCGGCACACCTGCGAGCCCCAGGCGCCGGGGCCGGGGTGCACCACCACGTTGTCCCAGCCCACCGCCCGGCCGACGGCGTCCGGCTGGCGAAGGCCTGCCTGCATCATCTCGCCGCTGAAGGTGAAATCGCCGTCCAGGTAGCGCGAGGCGCGCACCCCCAGGTTGGCCGCCGTGCCGATCACAAAGGCGTTGGCGAACCCCGGCATGTACTTTTTGTATACCTCAGAGACGGCGAAGGCCATGCGCCGCCCGTCGTGGATGCTGTGGCTGATCTTGTCGATATCCAGCCCGTCGAAATGGACGAAACCGGTGATCACGTGCACCACCCCCAGTCGACGGATGGCGTGCATCTGGCAGGCGTCGGTGGTGTCGTGGACCCCGATCTGCGCGGGCAGGTCGCCGCTGGCTTTGGCCTGCTTGAGCGCATCGAGCTGCATCCCGCCGCCGTGGGGGAAGAGGAAGGTGCCACAATCGTCGTACTGGGCCAACGCTTCCTCCAGCGACCAGTTCACGTCCATGTATTCCGGGAACTGCTCAGGGTGGTCCCGGAAATAGCCCACAAAGGCATCGACGTCGACATTCCCCAGGCGGAAACAGAAGCTGTGAGCGGCCCGAGACGCGCTGTGCAGCGGCGCCCCCGCCAGCGCGGCCACGTCCGCATCGCCGGTGGCATCGACCAGCACCTTGGCCAGGACCGCCTCCTGGCCCGACTTGCTGGCGATGATCACCCCGCGCAGGACCCCGGCATTCATCACCGCCCCCGTGATCGTGGCGTTGACCAGCACGTCGACGCCCGTCCCTTCCAGCAGCTCGAGCAGCACCAGCTTGCCGCGCTCGATGTCGTAGATGATGTGTCCCTTGTGCTGGCGCCACTTGTTTCCATAGCCCTCCGCCGCGGCCAGGGCGTCCGCCACCTCCAGGGCGATGCCCGTGGTGCCGAGCCGTCGCTCCGAGCCGCCGGTGTAGTAGCAATTAAAGATCGAGCAGCACATCCCCGCGGTAGCCACCCCGCCGACAAAGGCGTTGCGCTCGATGAGCAGGGTCCGGGCGCCCGCGCGCGCCGCGGCGACCGCCGCGGCCACGCCGCCCAGGCCGCCGCCGCAGACCAGGACGTCGACCTCGGACCGCACAGGGATGGAGCGGGCGGGCTCGCTGATCGTTGTTTGGGCAGACATCTGACTCTCCTAGCAATCCATGTTCTCATGCGTAGCCGCCCATGGCGCGATGCGCCAATTGGGCTCGGATGACAGTCCTGTAGCGCAAGTTTTTCCTAACTTGCGGCCCATGTCATGGGTAGCGCAGCGAAGGCTCCCCGTTAGCTCGAGCAGACCCTAATGCTCTGGCAGTGGCCTAGGAATCGTTTCCCATGCTTATATGCATAACTCGATAAATCGCGTCATAATCCCACACGCTCGCAATCGCTTTGCTCCCGTTATTTCCTGTTTCTTTCCGCGTGTTCCGTGGTTATTCCCGCTGGCGGAGTTGCTTCATCCGCTGGCTCAAGCGCACGATGGCATAGGCCCACAGCACCATCAGGAGGAACACCACAAACCGCACCACACCTTTGAACAGAACCGGGGGCCCCTCCCAGATGGAGCTTTTCAGCACAAGCAGCCAGGAAGGCAGCAGGATCACATAGATCGCCAGCAGCCGCCTGTACATCTCGGCTTTGGCGGCCGGGTCGGCATAGAGCTGGGGCTCATCCCCCTCGGCCGTCTCCTGCCGAAAATAGTGCCAGTTGGTCATCTGCCCGACGTGTTCCCAACCCTCGTCTTGCAGGGAGCGAAGATAGTCGGCCCAGTCCCGCGAGGCCAGAGAGCGGTAATCCAACCGGTACACATCGTGGCGCGGCTGGCCGCGCACAAAGGTGTACAAGCCGGGGAAGGATACCGACGCCAGGTGCAGGCCCTCGCGGGCCATCTGACCCAGCCACCGCTCCTCGGCCTCGTCCTGCCAGGCCCAGAACCAGCGGAAGCTACGGACAAGAGAACTTGACATACGATTCACCTGTCAGAGATCAGTTAACCGTGAACAGTGGACAGTCAACGGTGAACAGTGGACAGTGAACAGTCAACGGTGAACAGTGGACAGTGAACAGTCAACGGTGGACAGTTAACTGTGAAAAGCTGACCGCTAGCCACTAAACCTTCACCGCTCACCGCTCACCGCCCACCGCTCACCGCTCACCGCCCACCGCTCACCGCTCACCGCCCACCGCCCACCGCTCACCGCTCACCGCTCACCGCTCACCGCCCACCGCCCACCGCTCACCGCTCACCGCCCACCGTTCACTGCTCACTGTTCACTGCTTACCGCCCACCGCTCACCGCCCACTGTTCACTGCTTACCGC
>CAYQDH010000123.1:0-9966 GCA_964416075.1 uncultured Anaerolineales bacterium
GCCTGAATCTGCTCCATGTTGTTGGCGTTGAATGCACCAACGGCAAAGTTCCCTTCTAGGGCTGCCTCCAAAAGCTCTTTGCTGCTGACGAGTGGCATGTGATGGACGCTCCTTTGTGGAAATGATCATTCCTGGTAGCAAAGAAATAGGGCCGATCCTGAGTCAGGATGAGCCCTAGCTGGCGGTATCTTGTGGTGTTAACTGGGTCATCAGCTTAGCACCAGTGCCGAAGGTGGGATTCGAACCCACAAGGAGCAACCTCCAATGGTTTTTGAGACCACCGCGTATACCATTCCGCCACTTCGGCTTATCGGTGGACCAGTATAGTGCACCAACACGAATTCGTCAAGTTTGCCGGATTCGCCCCAACTGAGTTACACTAGAGTGGGTGGTATGGTCGCGCTCTCACCATCTGAGTGAAGGCTCAAGCATGAAGGATGAGCAAGCGCTCGTCGCCGATGCGCGTCGTGGCGACGTAGACGCCTTTAATGCGCTGGTTCGTGAGTACCAGCAGTTGGCCTACAACGTAGCTTATAGAATCTTGGGGAACGATGACCATGCCATCGATGCCACTCAGGATGCGTTTCTCCGCGCCTATCGGTCTCTGCACCAGTTCCATGGCGAGTCTTTCAAGGCTTGGCTCCTCCGTATTGTCACCAATTGTTGCTACGACCAACTACGTGTCCAACAGCGCCGGCCTACAACGTCCATCGACGACCTTATCGAGGATGATGAGCATTCGAGGATCTTTGAGGATCCGGATCAGGTGCCCGAGCAGTATGTGCAGACGGCCGAACTGGATGGGCTCATCCAGCGAGGTCTTGATACGCTGCCGCCCGATCAGCGTGTGGTTGTAGTCATGAGCGATATCGAGGGCATGAACTATGAGGAGATTGCTGGAGCCACATCGGTGTCGTTGGGTACGGTCAAGTCGCGTCTCAGCCGTGGCCGAGCCAAGATGCGGGATTTCTTGTTGCGCCACAGGGAACTGTTGCCCGACGGAATGCGTCTTTCATGAGTGACTAGTATTCAATTCTTAGTGGTTCATCGAGGATTCTTTCTAAACTATGGCGCGCCTGTTTATATCCCAATCTGATAGACAACATCGCTTCTGTGCTTCGAATCTTTCAGCCTACAGCGACGATGCGCTAAGTGTGAGAGACAAGCTGCAGGTGGAGAGACATCTGGCCGAGTGTGTGCTGTGTCAGCAGGATCTGGCGACTCTGCGGCAGACGCGTGCTTTGCTGCGTCGTACGCCCATGAGGCCTGTGCCGCGTTCCTTTACGTTGCCGGCTGTGGCACAACCGGAACAAGCGCGCTATCGCCGTTGGACGGCTACTCAATCGTTCCTGAGGGTGGCTACAGCGGCCATCACACTGATGCTCGTCCTCTTGATCTCAGGCGATGTGTTGTTCAGTATGGGTGTTCTCCCGGTACCCGACCGACCTCGCCCGGTGCGAGAGGTTTCGGCTGTGCCCGCTTATGCCGGCACAGTGCCAGCGGTCGGCGTAGAGCCTACTCGGGCTGCTGGTCAGGAGGAATCTCTTGCCCAGCTGGAAGCCACTGCTCCCGAAGAAGACGATGGAGGCCCCTTGGCTTATGGGCAAGCGGCGGCCGCCGAAACGACGCCTCTCAGCGAGGGTCAGTCTCTAGCCGAGGAGCAGCCAGCAAAGCCTGAGCTCGCTGCCAAAGGGGAAGCTTCCTCCCAGGTCCTGGCAGCGCCCCAAGCGACAGATCCGGAAAGCTTGGGCGCCCTACAGGGGGGAGCCGCCGCCGGGGCGGAGGATATGGCAACTGCTGCTCCTGCTGTGGCCGCTATGGCGCCCAGGAGGGCAGCGGCCTCGCCAGCACAACCTTCCCTAGAGCACGGTGTGCCCAGCGAGGCGGCTTCCGGGATGGGCGCGGGGCCGGCGGCAGTGGAGCCCGTCCAGGCTCCTGCGGCAACGGCGCCCAAACCTTTGCCGACGATGGCGCCCACCACGGCGCCCCTGTCTACCGAGGCTCCGCTAGTCATGGCTGTTACGCCGACGGCTGCCACACCGACTTCCGGGCCCCTGGCCATGGGATCCGACAGTTCCTCCACGACCCGCGAGGCTCCCGCTGCGGCAGAGCCAGCGCCTGAGCGACTTTCCCCCGTGTGGGCGCTCTGGCGCAACCTGCGCCTGCTCTGGATGGGCCTGCTCGGGCTTTTCTTCGTTCTCTTGGCGGCGCTTCTCTGGACCGGTGCCAAGACAAGGACTTGATCCTCGCACCACAGGCTCAGACTCGCTGACCCGCCGGCGAGCTTTTTGCCCTCTCATGCTATAGCCCTTGATGTCGTGTTTTTTTGGCTGCACTCGACCGCACTGGTATAATGACCGTGGTGCCGATTGTTTCTTCGCCGCCCTCGGGGCACACTAGCTCAGGCGGCATACCCAGGGGTGTGGAGGTGATGTGTTCGGACGATCCCCAAAAATGGAATCAAGCCTGGCCAAAACGCGCCAATCCTTCTTTGGTAAAATCGCCGGCTTGTTCCGTGAGCAAGAGATTACCGAGCAGACATGGGAAGACCTGGAGATGCTTCTTATCCAGGGCGATGTCGGCGCCAAGACGACTGCACAACTGGTGGCTGCCTTGCGACAGGATGTGGAGCGCACCGGCGCCAGGACCCCTGGCCAGGTGGAGGCTCTGCTCAAGGAACAACTGCTCGCTATCCTCAACAAAGTGGGGCGGCCTTATCTGCAGGGTGAGCGACTCTTGAATGTGGTCATGGTCGTGGGCGTGAATGGCTCCGGCAAGACGACCAGCATCGGCAAGTTGGCCAAATATCACAAGGGTCGGCGCCAAACGGTGGTGCTAGCCGCAGCAGATACCTTTCGTGCAGCGGCGATCGATCAACTCAAAGTGTGGGGTCAGCGCGCGGGTGTGGAGGTGATCGCTCATCAGCCAGGCGCCGATCCCGGTGCTGTAGTCTATGATGCCATTCGGGCCAGCCAGGCCCGTAACGCTGATGTGCTTATCATCGATACGGCCGGCCGCCTGCATACCAAGTTCAATCTCATGCAGGAGTTGAAAAAGCTAGAGGGTGTGGCTCAGAAGCAGGTGCATCAAGCGCCTCACGAGACGTTGCTGGTAATAGATGTCATCAATGGTCAGAACGCCCTGATTCAGGCGCGGCAGTTTGCCGAGACGGTCGGGGTGACCGGTGTGGTCCTGGCCAAGCTAGATAGCTCGGCCAAGGGAGGAGTCGTCTTCTCCATCGCCAACGAACTGCACCTGCCTGTGCTGTTTGCTGCTACGGGTGAGGGGATCGATGATTTCGAGCCGTTTGATGCCCAAAGCTTTGTGCAGGGGTTGTTCGGTACCCAGTAGTGAGGGGGGCTGAGATGACTGGGGCCAACAGCGGCATTGTGCTTGAGGCTCACCGGTCCAGTCCCGGCATTCATGCTATGCTAGCATTGCTACTAGAGAAAAGAGGTGTATACATGGAAGATGTTGGGTCGACATTGCGCGATATGGGAGCCGAGATCACCGATTTGATGGAGCGTCTTTGACCTGGCATCCAAAGAGGCCAAGATTGCGGATCTTCAGAAACGTTCGGGCGATAGCAACCTGTGGGACACCCCCCAAGAAGCCCAGTCTCTAATGCAGAACCTCGCAGCTCTGGACGGCGAGGTGAAGGAATGGAGGGGCTTGGCGAGCCGTATCACCGAGCTGAACGAACTGTACGATCTGGTCGGCGACGATCAGGCCATGCTCGATGAAATCATCAGCGAGGCTATCGCTCTACAGACCCAGCTTTCCGCTATGCGCGCCCAAACCCTCATGTCCGGCCCGCACGATGCCCGCGATGCCATTCTCTCGATCTATGCCGGGGCCGGGGGCACCGAGTCCCAGGATTGGACACAGATGCTGCTGCGCATGTATCTCCGATGGGCGGAGCGTCACAAATACCAGGCCGACATCATCGATCAGACGGAGGGTGAGGAGGCGGGGATCAAGAGCGTCACAGTCGAGATCAAGGGTAAGAACGTGTATGGCAACCTGCGCTCCGAGAGGGGCGTCCACCGACTGGTGCGAATATCCCCCTTCGATAACGCCAAACGGCGGCACACCTCCTTTTCTCTGGTCGAGGTCTTACCGGATATCGGTGACGACATCGATATCGAGATCAACCCCGAAGACATCAGGCTGGAGGCCTATCATGCGTCGGGGCACGGTGGCCAGAACGTGCAAAAGAACTCCACGGCTGTGCGCCTCATTCACATCCCCACAGGATTGATCGCCACCTGCCAGAATGAGCGGTCGCAACTGCAGAACCGGGAGAGGGCCATGGTGGTTCTCAAGGCCAAGCTGTACGATCTAGAGTGGCAAAAGCAGGAGGAAGAAAAGGCTCGCCTGAAAGGCGAGCACGTTACCGCAGGGTGGGGTAACCAGATTCGCTCCTATGTGTTGCAGCCCTATCGTATGGTCAAAGACCTGCGCACCGACTGGGAGACCGGAAACACCACGGCCGTGCTGGATGGCGAGATTGATGGTCTGATCGAGGCCTACCTGCAGTACATGGTGGGCAAGAATTAGCAAAGCACAAGGTGACACGAGTGGGGGCAGGCGCTTGCCTGTCCCTACTCTACCTCGGTAGGAAATCCGCTCTGCTCCTTGGTCACACGACGGATGCGCTCGATGACTCGAGTCCCGTTTGCCGCTGGCAGGACAACCGGCTGTGTGTTCTTGATGGCCACAGGGATCAGCTCCACTGCCTTGATGCCCGAGATATCCAACAGACAACGCAGGATCACCGTTTCCGTGGTTTCTGGGGTTAGCATCGGGTAGAAGACAAAGTTCCCCAAGCTATAAGCCGTAAAGGTGTTGCGGTCATATTGCAGGCCCTGCACTACATGGGGATGGTGTCCCAAGACAAGATCGGCGCCAGCGTCCGCCAGCACTCGGGCTATTTTCTGCTGTGTGGCGTCTGAATTGGGTCGATACTCGACCCCCCAGTGGCAGGAGACCACGACGATATCCGCCTTCTGCTGTGCCGCAGTCACGGCAGCAACCATGCGCTCCTCTTCCATCCATGCCGTCCCCGGGCTTGAGTCTGTGGCAGCAAAGGACTTGGGGTTGATCTGGTTGTAGGCCAGAAAAGCGATTTTCAGGCCACGGCTCTCGACAATCCTCACCTCGTGCGCCTCGGTGATGGTGCGTCCTGCTCCTACGGCCACGATATCTGCTGAATCAAGGATATCGAGCGTGTCCGTCAGCGCAATATCACCATAGTCACCGATGTGATTGTTCGCCAATGATAGCACATCAAACCCCGCGTAGGTTAGTCCCTTCACGAAGGAGGGATCGGCGCGAAAGGTGTAGCTCTTGGGCTGAGCCTTGCCACGCGTGGAGATGGGGTTCTCCAGGTTGCCGAAAGCCACATCGGCGCTCTCCAGGATCTCTCGCACTCCTTGGCCCTCAAAGGGCCAGCTGGGTCCGTATTGGTCCAGCATTTGCCGCGAGGTCTTGTCCAGCATGATATCCCCCACCGCCACCAACTCCACGGTAGGCAATGGGTCGTACTTGAGCGCTGCCGCCAGATCAGTCTGCAGCGCGTCGGGAATGGGAATATCACCCGTCAGCCATAGGCTGCGCACCAACGCATAGTCCTGCAAGTCGTCCAGCGCAGGCCATTTGCCGTCCACGGGGAGTATGCGTACCCGGAATGTAACTGCATCCCATGGCACCAATGCCCACGCATTCGCATGGGTGGCTACATATTCCTGCACAGCTTGCCAATCGGCGACTCGCATTGAATGTGTGCCAATCTGCTGTAGCGACAACAATTCGCGAGTGGCCTGGCCTCCGTCAGGAGTGACCATCATGTGGTCCCCTTGGCCTTCAGCCCAAGCCCGTAGGGTATCCATGCTCAGAACATCCTCAGGCCAGCTCGGGTTGACGATCACGACAAATGGCTCTCGCCGTAGCAACGTAGACCCCGGGATCTGCTCCCTGGCCCAGAAGACCGTCCAGTCCGACGTCTGGGCTGCTAGCAGATGGTCCACCTCTTCGTCGCCAGGATAGGCGATCAGCATGAGCCCGGGATACTGCACCTCCAGGCTGCTAAAGTACTTGCCATAACGTGCCCTAACGCTCTCTTCCACAGCCAACCTCAGGGGCGCGGGCGTAGCCAGGAGCGTGGAGGTGAGGACGATGCCGGGCTCGCCCATCTCGGTCCTAGTAGGGCTTGGAAGCGATGGACTTGGGCTTGGCGTCGAGTCCGCGGGCGGGCGGTAGACTTGCACGGGGGTAAGCTTGGCCCTATCTGCGCCGAGCCTGCTCTCTTGTATCAACATCGTACCAACGACGAGAAGGGCTACAACGCCCAGAACAAGCATTAGGACTATCCCCCGTGTTTGGCCGGGGCCGGAAGTGGATGTCATGACAAATCCCCTGCATCGGATCTGGTTCTCGGGGTATCCTTAGGCCGACGTGCCACTATGGTATCATCGGCACCGCAACCTGTCAATGCAAAAATACCGAGGCCTCTGCCCAATACGCACAATGGGCTCCGGCTCCCGAGCATATGGCAGGGGGACGGCGTAGGCTCACGCCGTCCCCCTGCACCCCTATCATCTCGACACTTAGCGGCAGGCCTGAAAGCTTACGTCATCGATGTACAGGGCGGTTATGCCACCCCAATTCGTGTTCGCAGCCTCAACGTGCAGGCTGATCGTCTGCCCACGATACGGCGCCAAGACCTGTTCAGTGAACTCTGCTTTGGTCCATGTCCTGGTGTTCGTATTAGGCCACTGCAGTTTGAGCAGATAGTGATAGATACCCCGATCGTCGATGATCAGCACGTAACTTAGGTCATCGTCCGAGAAGGGGCTGGTGGATTGCGCATAGTACCAGAAGGTTAGATTCATCTGCCGGGCGTCTACAGGGATATAGATGGACTGGGAGGCTGCAGAGTAGCTGTATATGGGGGCGCCCGCTTCTATGCCCGTTCGTACCGAACGCTGACCCGAGTGCTTCTGCGTTGTGGAATATCCTGCGGTATAGGCAGTAACTGGAAAGTACCAGCCTGCGCTCGTCTCGCAGGTTCCATTCACCACCAGCTCACTGCAGGCTGAGCTTGTAGGTGTCGGTGTGATGCTGGCCGTGGAAGTCGGTGTGGGTGTGTTGGACGGCGTCGGCGTGACACTTGGTGTCAGAGTGGTGGACGGCGTCGGCGTAATGCTCGGGGTCAGTGTGGTGGACGGCGTCGGCGTAATGCTCGGGGTCAGTGTGGTGGAGGGCGTCGGTGTGCTGGTCCACGTCGATGTGCTTGTTGGTGTAGGCGTGGCGGTTGCCGTAACTGTCGCAGTCGGGGTGAATGTGGGTGTCTCCGTGGGCCCCACTACCTCCCACGCCTTGAGGAGTATTGGCAGCCAGGTAAATGCCGGCGTATTCGAGATTGTGGGACTGGGCGTCGTGCTTGGCGTAAGTGTGATGGTGGGGGTGGGCGATGGCGTTGGCGTTTCGGTTAACACATTGAGCACCTGCACGGTGGCTGTCATAACCGAACGATCGATCGGACCGTCAGTCCCGTTGGTCAGCAAGAGCTTGGCGAAATTCAGCTCCGAACTGCCCGCACTTAGGGCTTCAAACGAGATGGTAGCGATGATCCCATTGCCTGTAAAGAACGGACTCGTACCCGAGATTCTGTACTGAATCGTTCCGGTTATGTTGTCAGCCACGTTGAGAGTGGGCGTGCTCGAAGGAAAGATGTCCCCTGGTTCGATCTCTACAGAAGCAGCTGTCCCTGGTTGGCTGTCAACAACCGCAAGGATACCCGGGTCGAATTCTACAGTAAGGTCCACGGCCTTCAAATTGCTGACCCCAGTAATGCGGATCTCCATATCGAACTGGAACCCCACGAGCACGCTCTCGCTGGCCGGCTCAAACGAGACAGCGGCGCCCGATTGCATCGCTGCTTCAGCCACAGAGGTCATTGGGTGCGCTACGGCGAGCACAATCCACATGCCCAAGAGAACAAGGCACCTGATCCGCGCTCTGTCGCACGATCGCAATCGGCATGCCAAACTCAAGCGCTTGAGAACTATCATCTTCACCCCTTTTCCTTGTAGGATCCTGATGGATCGATCCAGGATGGTAACTGGGTATAGCGCTGCCACGATGCCTTCATGCTTGGGTGCCAAAGCTGGGCGTGGCTATAGGTCCGCCCTGTTTTGCACTCTTGCCACAATCGACTGCAGTCACTATAATGATGTACTGCATGATCGACAGACGCGCTGTAACCCAGCTGTCCAGGAGATACTGTGCTTGACTTCCGTCAGGTGGACCAGGCCGTCAGGGAAGAGCAGGTGTTGGCATTGGCGCGCGAGCAACTTAGGGTCAGGCCTCCTGATCAGATCCAGCGCTGTGCCGGTGTGAGTTACCTCCCCGGTCTTGGCGCTACAGGCGTGTTCCATCTGCCATTTCTTCGCCGTTCATATCGAGTGAGCTATCCGGATGGCGTCGTTACGGACGCCAACACGGGGGCCCCTGTGGCCTTTGCGTACACGGCCTTGGTCTTGCACTATCTGACCCGCGCTGACGGACAGCCGTTAGCCGACAGGTGGATTGCCTTTCGGGATCTACCGGATGGCATGATGTATGATCGTGCCGTGCGCGCAAGAACAGAGCCCCCGCTGGTAAATCTGTTTGATAAGGATCGGGAACGCCTAGGAACTGCTGCGCGTAAATTGGGCGGCTCACCGATTACCTTTGGCGATATGGCTTTTATGTTTTGCGTGTTGCCGTGCATACGCATGGCGCTCGTTCTAAACGCCGGAGATGACGAGTTTCCCACAGCGGCCAGCATTCTCTATGATGGGGCCGCCGGCCATTATCTTTACACCGACGATTTGGCTGTGCTGGCTGGTATCCTCGTCGGACAACTTCTCAAGGCGACGACAAACTAATTCCGGAGGCGAGGCTGTGCTGGACCAGGATGCAAATATCAGTTTTGTTCAGGAAATCTTGGATGCCATTGATGCTTTCTTGGCGGATTATCAGGCTCGCCAAGGTGAGCTCCGTAATGATCTGGAGCGGGGATTGGTTGTCTCCTATCTGTTGGGCATTATGCACTGCGAAATGCAACAAGTCTGGGACGAGCTGGGCAAAGCTCCTGCCTTTAGCTCACTCCATCCCCGCCTCGTCTTTGAAGACCTCACAGCCGGTCAAGGCGATAGCCTGGCCATGACGCGTCGGCTGCAACAGATTCGCCAAGAGCTCTGCCGCAGGGGCTGGATTACGGAGGCCTAGGCAGGCCTCCGCATCAGTTAGCCTGCTCGTTTGTTCTTCGGCTCAGAGCCCGATATAGTGCCAGCAGATTATCCATGTGAAGCTTGCTTACCAGGCCATCGAGTGGGATGCGCGATTTGCCGCATGACTCGATATCGATCTCGCGGAGTTTCTGCATCGGTTCTTTGCGTTCCACGACCCTACTCACGCGCTTGACGATAGTATCCAGATAAGCAATGCTCGAGTCCAGTGCTTCGTCGATCTCGCCGCGCAGCAACACGTCCCCGTGTCCCTGGATAATGAAATTGGGCCTGAGCTCCTTGATCACCTCCAACGTCTTTCGGAGCTCGGCATGGTCCCCATTGACAATGTAGGGTACGGGCATCACCGCATCTCCTGCGATGAACACCCTGTCGTCCAGGACCATAGCCCCTATGCCATCTGGTGTGTGGCCGGGCATATGATAGAGTTCCAGATGCCGGTGGCCCAGATGCAGGTGAAGCTCTTTCTGGAAAGTGACGTCGGGTAGGCGTAATTCGACCTCTGCGAGGGCAGGAACATCGTGCTTGGCCCGTTCGAGCCCTCTTTCACCCAGTCTGGAGAGATAGCCCCGGCAGAGATCATGAGCGATAGTCTCGGCTTCCTCAAACAAGTATGCGCCGTAAATGTGGTCGCTGTGGTGATGCGTGAACACGATGTAGCGCACCCGAT
>CAYQDH010000123.1:9976-12440 GCA_964416075.1 uncultured Anaerolineales bacterium
CGATTTGGGCCCAGCCTACTATCGAGAAAGGCGACGATTTCACGCGTTTCGCCTGGGAACGGGAGGGTGTCGATCAGGATGGCGCCCCCCGAGGTGATCAATACAGTGGATGTAACCTGGGCGTACTGCTCGCTGATCAGGATATAGATATCTTCAGCCACCCTATCCAGTCTCACAAGATCTGCCCCCTTTTCTACTTACTAATGAAGGATAGCATATCTATCGACGCGTGTCAAGGAAAATTGCCAAATACGCTCATTTTTGTTGACAATTCTCGAACGCAAACCTATAATCCACTGGTGATTACTCACATCTCTGCTCCCATCGCTTGGCAGGTGCGGGTTGGGCGGCCAACTTGTGGTTGTTGTTGGTCACCGGCCAGTATGGGTGAGACCATGGGACACGGTGTTTGGTTACATGATTCTTGAAAAGATCCGACAGCTCTACCCAAAACTAACAAAGAGCCAGAAGAGGTTGGCCGATTTCATCGCTACTTCGTACCAGGAAGCGGCGTTCATGACAGCCTCACGCTTGGCGCGTAGAGTCGCTGTCAACGAAGCGACCGTAATCCGTTTTGCTCAGCGATTGGGCTATGGCGGCTACCCCGAGCTGGTCGAGGATATACAGGCCATTGTGCGAGAGGAGCTCAAATCCAAGTACGAGGCCGAAGGAGGGCTTGGCACGCGAGAGCCCTTTTTCACGATCCTCGATAATGAGGTCGAGAATCTACAGCGTGGCATCAGCCACCTCGTGTCCGAGTTAGTTTCTAGCGCTCTCGCCATGTTGCGCCAAGCCAGCCACATCTACGTTGTGGGGCAGGGGCTCGCTGCACCTCTGGCCGATCTTTTTAGTTTGTCGCTATGCGCGATTGGCTTCCCCGCCGAATCGCCGCCGGCCGATTCGATGAGCCTGGGTATCGTGATGGAATCATTGGCCCGAGGTAGTTTGGTGGTGGGTATCTCCGCTGCGGGGGAGAGCATTACCGTAGCCAACGTGCTCAAGTACGCCGCTCAGAGAGGCGCTCGGACGCTAGCTTTGACCTGGTCTCCCATCGACATGAGCGCACAGGCTGCTGAGGTGGCCATTAGTTGCCCGGCCAACGAGTTGTTTGCTCTGCCGTCCGTGGCTCTGTTGGCCGTTTGGATCGACGCGTTTGTGCAGGCTCTAGCGGAGGGTGATAGAGATATGCTCCGTTCGCGCATCGAACGGATTATCCATGCCCAAGATATTCTCCTGAGCAAACGACGCCGCTAGACTGAACCAGATTCGTATTGCGATGAGACCACGCTGCCAGTGTCGAAGGCGTTTTGGGGGAGTTCGTGGCTGGATAAAACGTAATCCCCGCTGTGCCGTGTGCTCCGAGATATCTTGAACCTGCATTCGCAGGTGGGCGCCTACCGGTGAATCAGAGGGCAGAACCCTACAGACTCGCGGCTGGAAAACGGCTCCCTAGACATAAGTGTTGGCTCAATAACACTGAGCATCACGCACACCGCAGGGATTACGATTGTAAATCTACCATATATGGCCTGCAAATGCAAAATGGCCGCTCTCTCGCCTGCTCAATCGTCGATGCGAATGTGTAATTCGCGCATTTGCTTGGCCGAGATGGTTGATGGAGCTTGGGTCATCAGATCCACGGCGCTCTGAGTTTTTGGGAAGGCCATGACCTCACGGATGTTCGGCTCCCCCGCCAGAAGCATGGTCAAGCGGTCGATTCCCGGCGCGATGCCGCCATGGGGTGGAGCTCCAAACTCAAAGGCCTCCAGCAGGTGCCCAAACTGTGCTTGCGCCTCCTCCTCACTGAGGCCGATGGCCCGAAACATACGAGACTGGACATCACGCCGGTGGATACGTATGCTACCGCCCCCTACCTCATACCCGTTGGCCACGATATCATACGCTTTGGCCCGCACGTGGCCAGGGTCGCTCTCCAGCATCGCCAGGTCCTCATCTAGCGCTGCCGTAAAGGGGTGGTGCTTAGCCTCGTAGCGGCCCTCCTCCTCGTTCCACTCCAACAGCGGGAAATCGGTGATCCAGGCGAATCCAAGCACATCGTCATCGAGCAACTCGAGGCGACGACCGAATTCCAGGCGGAGTTGGCCCAGCGTTTCCGCCACCACGGCCGGGCTATCGGCGACGACGACCACCAGGTCGCCTATGCTTGCCTCCGTGCGGGCCAGAATGGCCTGCATTTCCGCTTCGCTGAGGAACTTGCCTGCCGAAGAGCGTATCCCATCTTGTCGCCACGCAATCCACACCAGCCCCTTGGCGCCATAGCTCTGCGCTTGTGTTCCTAGGTCATCGAGCTGGCGCCTCGTATAGTCGGCGCACCCTGGCGCACAGATCGCCTTGACCTGGCCTCCCCCCTGCACCGCCACGCTAAAGACGCGGAAACCCGAGTCACGCACGATGTCCGAGACGTCCGTAAGAAGCATCCCAAACCGAATATCTGGTTTGTCGC
>CAYQDH010000124.1:0-12205 GCA_964416075.1 uncultured Anaerolineales bacterium
CGAGAGCGATACTGGCCTCGGAAGAGAGATAAGCCAAAAGGGTCGTTACCTCACTATGATCCAGCCGCGTGTCCTGGGCATAGACCTCCAGTGTGCCCAGACATCTACCGCGCACCATGATTGGGCCCATCGCCGCGCTGTGGTAGCCACGATCGTCATCCTGCTCAAACAGTAGCGAGCGCACCTGCTGCGTGTCACATACGGTCTGGCGCAGTTCCTGGGTAGCGGCCTGGTCGGAAAGCGCCAGCCACGCGGGCGGCAGCCCCTGGGCGATCTGTACGCCATCCATGTCGTCACTGCGGGCCAGCACCAGGCGGCAGGCCGGCACGTCGAATAGGCGCAAGGCTGCAGCCACCATAGCGCGATGCACCTGCTCCACAGAAAGGCTGGAGCCGATCGTCTGGCCCGCCTTGAGCAGCTCTACCAAGTGATCCAGGTTGATGCGCAGAGACTGGTAAAGGCGGCTCTGTTCCTGGAGGCGCTGGTTGAGCTCAGCCAGATCCCGGTTGCGCTGAACAAGCTCCTGGTTGCTGCGGTCCAGAGCGTCACGGATCTCGGCCATTTCGCGGTTCTTCTCGGAGAGGGTTTGCACATAGGCCTGCTGGTCCTCCACGCCTACGGGAGCGGGAACGACTCTCAGCGTGCGATCCTCAAACATGACACGGTGGGGTAGGAACATAGCCTCGGAATAGCGACCCCACACCTTGAAGGGGGTGATGATCAGGTCTTCGGCTACATGGCTTACCTTGATGAAGATCTGGGTACAATCCTGGATGGCGGCGATGATAGGCGCCGAGAGGACACCTCTGACGAGGCACCAATAGGCCACCGAGCGAATCTGGAATAGACTGGGGCAAGTGGACAAGAAAAACGCGCGCCACGAATCCTCGTCCTGGAACCAGGGTCCTAACGCGTCCAGGGGGTCGAACAGATAGTATGCGCGGGGTCCTAGCCGCTCCAACTTGGCTCGCAGCGCTCCAGACGGGTCTCCTGCCTCCCAGTCCGCGAGCTCAACGATCTCCAGCCCGGGCAACCCTCGGACCAGATCGTCAAGAGAGCCGTTCAGGCGGATATACACCAGCCCGATCTCCTCAAGGCGCACGTGGGCCAGCAAGGCGAGGACAAAAGGCGTATACTGTTCTCGTGCAGAAGCATAAAAGACTACATTATCGCCCGGGCGCAACTCCTCGAGCAAGCCATCCAACTCTGCGGAACCGGTCGAACAGCGGTAAGACATGGTTTATCCTAAATGAGGCTCTTTAGCATACAATGTGATTATACCCGTGGCGGATAGCTCGCCCAAAAAGGTCATCATGCCCAGTCTACGAAAAGCAATCAGGGATCAGTCCGTGGCTCTGTTGGTGGTAGCTGTGTGCACCGCCATCGCGGTAGCGATATATGGTTTCACCCAGGCGTCCGGTCTCGCCTGGGTGGCTCTGATCCTTTATGAGGCTACCCTGGTCCTGTTGAGCGAGCGATGGGAGGTTGGCCGGCCGTTGCTATCGCGCTTACTAACGCGTATTCTGCTGGCCGCTTGGGCCGGCCTGGTTCCGGTAGCTTGCGCCCAGATGGAGGTCCGATTCTCCGACGAGGAGTTCTACGCGGGCCTGCAAGCGCTTCTTTTGGCCTTTGTATGGTTTGCCGTCGCCTCGGGCTATGCTTGGCTCTCGCGGAGGAACCAGCGACGCGCTCCCGCACCCGGGGTTCCTGACCAGTGCCCTAGCCTTGGCCCTGGCCTTGTCCTCATATCTGCAGGCCTGGTCGTGATCGCCTGGGTCACCCTGGTGCAATATCAAACGAGTTTCTACTCCTCTCCGGCCTCGGACAGCGAGTGGGTCACGGCGGAGCAACCTTTTCGGGTGCAACCGGTCGCCGGGGAGGCGCGGGCCTACGACGGGCTGGAGGTACATGCCCGGCTGGTCGATCGAGTGCGCCTTAACCCCAACAAGGGCGCTTGTGAGTACGGTATGCTGGCCCTGGCGATGGGAGACCGCGCCTGGGCCAGCGCCTTTCGCGATGAGCTGCTGCATGAGGCGCGCGAGGGGTCCTTCACCGAGCCCGCTCACAGCGTCAAGATCGGACAATATCTGGCTGCCGAGCGCCTGTACTATTATGTCCGCGTAAGAGAAGCTTTCCCCAGCCTGTTTTCCCCCGACGAGCAGAGGTTACTGCAGAAGTGGTTTCTGGATATCAATGAGCGGGCGGGGACTGTGGAATGGGTCGACTGGTTGTATAGCGCGGCATTCAGCATGTGGCCGGAAGGCTTTTACGAGAACCAGGAGAACGGAGCGGGCCTTGTTGCACTGCTGGAAGCGCAGGGCATCACGGGCGGCGAACGCTCGGCGATCAACCGCGATTACCTCGCCCGAAACCCCAGGGGCTGGGAAGCTCGCTTCCGCAACACGGATGACGCCGTCCTCTACCAGGGCGAATGGATCACCAATGCCCTGTTCCAGCTATCCTATACTGGACGATACGATCCTCAAAAACGAGCCAATTCGTTCGAATGGCTGCTCCTGCAATCGGTGCCCGATGGCCTGGCCCTGCAATACAACCACCCCATATCGGTGTCGATGGCCAGCACGTTGTACCTGGGGGCCACGTTGCTGCAGGATGAAAGATATGTGTGGCTCGCGGGAAGGGCTGTGGACAAGGCGGAATCGACGGGAGAGTATCTCTACGCTCAGCCAGGCATCGAGCGCCCAGTGCCCCTGGTGGGGCGCTCTCCGGAGATTGGCTCGGCGCTGCTCTATGGGGATTCCGGCTTGCCCAACCAGGTAGGACCTCTAGCGCCAGACAAGATCGTGTTTCGCGATGGTTGGTCGCCCAACGCGGCCTATATGCTGCTCAACCTCCGCTTTACGGGCTGGCATCGCTACAAGGGCACCAATGCCCTGATCCTATTCTACCAGGGAAGCCCCCTCATCGTGGAGGAACTGGCTGGCGAGCCCGCCGTGTGGCTGCCGGTGGGGCGCAGTCTCTTTCGCGATAAACGGATCCCGCGCGAGAACCTGAATGGTCTCCTGGTTCCTCGCTCCGGCTTGAGCGCTGTGCTGACCACATTGACCGGCCTGGGCAGTCCCTGGGCGCAGGACCCGCCCCACTATGCCCGGGTAGAGGCATTCCAGGCCTACCCTGGCCTGGATTACAGTCGCACAGCCATCGATAGCTGGCACGGCTGGCGGCACCGTCGCGAAATCTATTTTTACCACCAGGGACCGGTGGTGATCCTCGACCAGGCCACGGGCCCGGCACAGCAGCGAGCCGCGCTGACCTGGCAGATATTGGCCCAAGCTCAGGCGCACCCAGCGGGGAGGTTCAGCTTGGGCACGACAGAGAACCCCGCAGAGATGGTGTTGCTGTCACCCGCTGAGCTGCCATCGCGGCTGGATGAATCCGCCCTGAGCCCTGGCCATCTTCGCCTCACCCACGATCCCGGCCAAGACGGCACGTTGGAACTGGCCACGGTCATCCTGACTCGCGAATGGGTCGGGGCACAGGTCGAGATGGACACCACAGGCAGAAAAATACGCATCCACAAGGGGATGAAGGCCATAGAGGTTGGATTGTCCGAGGTTCCGAACACTCTGAAATGAGAGTGCCGAGTTCTCCAGGGTATAGCAAGGCGCTCCGCCCGTCTTTTGACATCTGGCGCTCACTGTGATAGCATAGCGGCGAATTTTATCATGACCTGCTAGTTGGATCGAGAACCTCCGGTGATGCGGTCTCTCGCCGGAGGTCGCCAGCAGTAAGTGCTGGTTGCAGTGAATGCTGCGGCAGGCGTTGTTGCGTGCCCGATGCGAGGGGCGCCAACGGGGCCTGCCGCTGTGTCTGCTCAGGTTACAACATCGGTAGGCAGGTTTCACAAGGGGTGCTATGGCGGAAAAAGTTATGGAGACTGTGCAAAAGCAGGTCTCCCCGGCATCGGGCGCTAAAGGGCGCGTCATCTTTGATTTCAACTTTTGCCGAACCTGCCGCGTCTGCGAAGCGGTGTGTTCCATTCACAAGGAGGGACAAGCCAGGCCGGCGGTCGCTCGGATCGCCATTCTTTTCAACGAGTTCGCCACGGCCGATCCCTTGAGCGCCAGGATTTGCGCTCAGTGTGAGGACGCGCCCTGCATCGAGGCTTGCCGCGTGGCAGCTATTTCCCGCCACCCGGAGACGGGCGCCGTGGTGATCGCCGAGGACAAGTGCGTGGGGTGTATGTTGTGTAGCAAAGAATGCCCCTGGCACATTCCGCAGCGGCATCCCGATCGTCGCAAGGCGATCAAGTGCGACCTGTGCTACGATCGCGCACAGGGCCCGCTCTGCGTGCAGATGTGTCCTCTCTCCGGCAAAGCCTTACGTTATGAGCCAGACTATTACGGCGGAGGGAATGGCAATGGGCACGTTTAAGGGCGGTTATACGGGGCGGATGCTGCGTGTGGACCTGAGCGCACAAAAGGTCACGGTCGAGGAAACGCCCGACGTGCACAAGTGGCTGGGACCGCGCGGCTGGAATGCACTCATCGGCTGGAACGAGGTAGGGCCGGGGGTCGATCCCTATGATGCCGAGAACCGGATCATATTCTCGGCGGGCCCCTTGGTGGGCACACCGGCGCCTACGTCGGGTCGGGTGGCCGTCTCCACGCTGATGCCCCGCGGCTACCCCACGCCGATGTGGTCCACAGCAACCATGGGCGGCTACTGGGGCGCGGAGCTCAAATACGCGGGCTATGATAGCGTCGTCGTGCAGGGGCAGGCCGACGCACCCTGCTACCTGTTGATCGAGGACGACAAGGTTTCGCTGCAGGATGCCTCCGACCTGTGGGGCAAGGGGATCCATGCCACGCAGCAAATCCTCAAAGAGCGCCACAGCCAGCAGCACCAAGTGGCGGGGATCGGCCCTGCGGGGGAGAATCGCGTTCGCTTTGCCAGCATCGTGCATCGGCTCAAGAACGCCGTGGGGAATGGGGGGTTCGGCGGCGTCATGGGAGCCAAGAACCTCAAGGCGATCGCGGTGCGCGGCACGCGGGGCGTGGCCCTCGCCGACCCGGATGGTTTTCTGCGGGCCGTGGATTATGTCTGGAACCTGTCCAAGGGGGGCATCGGTCGGGTGGGACAGCCGGATACCGGCTATCCTAACGTGGCTTGCACGCACGGTTGCTCTGTCAGGTGCGGCACGCGCATGCGGCCCATCCCCGACGCCCAGAAACCAGATGGCCCCTATAATATGACCACCTGTGTGGATGGTAGCTGGATCGGGGGCTCGCACGCAGAATATCGTGGCACCTCGATGCGAGGCGTCGACCTGTACGTCCCCCGCCCCAGCGGCCTGGGGCAGCCCGGTGTGGCCCTTGGCGATCTGGCCAACGACATGGGCATGACCACGTGGGCCTACGATACCTGGTTCCGTTATCTGGCCGGCCTGAGAGAGCTGGGCATTCACGAGGTCTGTGGCGAGCGTTTCGAGCTCGAGAGCGCCGATTGGTGGCGCGACTGGATCATGCGCGTCTCCACCCGCCAGGGCCTGGGCAACGACTATGCCGAGGGGCTGGCAAGATTCTACGACAAATACCAGGTCGGACCTGCTTACTTGGCCGAGTTCATCGAGTCTGCCGGCAGTCGCGGGCATGGCTGGCATCGCGAGGGCCGGGCCATGGAAGCCCATCCCAGTCCTTTCTGGGAATACTCGGCCTTGCTCTATGCTGTCTCCACCCGCGATGTGACTCCCAGCACGCACGACTTTTTCTTCTTAAACGGCTTGTACGGATATCCCAACGCACCCAAGGACCCATCCGAGATATCGCCGCAGTTACTGGATCTCTCAGAGCGGCTCTACGGAACGCGCGAGGCCGTGCATCCGGGCACCGCAGGGATCGAGAACGTCACTTTTCTCCATCAGCATCGCGCGATCATCAAGGATTCGATGGCCTTTTGCGATTGGGTCTTTCCCATCATGCGCCGGGGCTTTGACTCGATCGACGAGCTCAAGGCTTACACCGGCGATATCTATGGCGACATGTCCGCCGAGGCGGTGCTCTATCAGCCCTGCACCGGTATCGACATGGACATCTCTGAGATGGAGAGCCCCATCGCCGAGCGCATCGTGAACCTGGAGCGTTGCATCGAGGTGCGCAATAACGGGCGAGATCGCGAGCTCGATGAAGCGGTGATCCCGCACTACCAGTGGCCGGAAAAGACTGATGGCACGCACATCAGCGAGGACGCCAGCGAGTTCCGGGCCCTCCTGGATCGCTACTACGACCTGCGCGGCTGGGACCGGGAAACGGGCTATCCCATGCCCGAGAAACTGCGCCAGTTGGGGCTAGAGGATGCGGCGACATGCATGGAAGCCCTGGCGCGATAGCGCGCAAACGATAGTACGCAAAGACGCTGAACAGACGCCATGGAACGCTACGCCTGATCGTGGCGCCAGGCTTGGGACAGGGGGCATGGTCACAGGGCATGAGCGAACAACCGGCCGATTCCAGCGATATCCAGACTATCTTGGCCAATCTTCAGGAAGAGATTCGCCAACATCGCCTGGTCTTGGGGGAACTCGGTGCTGTCGAACGTCCGGATCCCCTGGCCAAGGTGCGCAAGCATGCCTGGGTAAACAGCCACCTGCCGATCGGTTGGCCCGTGATGCCCCGAGGCATCATCGCCAGGGTCAGGGCCTATGCTCAGAAGATCGTTCGGCGCCTGTTGCGCTGGTATATCAACCCGATCGTCGACCAGCAGAACGCCTACAACGCCGCGGTGACCGAGGCGCTGGGGCAGGCGTTGGCCAAGATTGAGGAACAAGCGCAGCATCTGCGCGAGCTGGAGGATGCGCTCGATGGCTTAAGCGGGGAGCAGCGGCAGTTCTCCCACGATCAGGAAGTGGCGCGCCTGCGCCTGCAGCGACTGGAGAACTGGCATCACGATAGCCAGCCCATCCTCTCGCCCCCGACGACGGCGAGGCCGGCAGCGGACCAGCCCACCCCGGCCGTGGATTACTTTTTGCTCGGGGCGCAACACCGCAGCGAGGCGCAGCTCGCTGCCCGAGTGCACGACTATGACGATCTCTTTGGCCAGTTGAGGCAGAGACAGGCACAGGGTGTCGAGCCCGTGCGGCCCGTGTTGGACATCGGCTGTGGCCGCGGTGAGCTGGTGGAGCATCTCAAGGCGATGGGCCTGCAGGCTTACGGCATAGACCTCGATGCAGACGCTCTCCGCATGGCCACTGCCACCGGGCGCCGGGTCGAGCACGCTGAGGCCCTGGCTCACTTGGCGGAACTGGAGGATGGCAGCCTGGCGGCGATCACGCTGATACAGGTCGTCGAGCACCTGCCGATACCCGACCTGCAGAACCTGTTCAGCCTGGCCGCCAGCAAGCTGGCCCCTGGTGGTTTCATCATCGCCGAGACGATCAACCCGGTCTGTCTGGTGGCGCTGACCCATGCTTACCTCCTCGATCCCAGCCATCACACACTGCTGCATCCCCAGATGACCCGCTTCCTGATGGAACAGGCGGGGTTCTGGAAAATAAAAGTCCGTTTCATGAGACCCGTCGACGAGGCCGGGCGCCTGGAGCAGATGCCAGTCCTGCCAGGCGCCACGAGCCAAGCCCTCGCCACGCTGAACCGCAACACCGCCAAGTTGAACGATTTCCTCTATGGCCCGCAGGATTATGCCGCGGTCGCGTACAAGCCGGAGGCAAAAGACGCGTGATGCCTCTACGTATTGCGGTCTGCACCAGCCAGGTGCCCTTTGAGCTGGGCGGCGCCGAGATACTGGCGGACGCCCTGGTGGAGCAGCTACGCCTGCGGGGTCACCAGGTGGCGCTGGTGCAACTCCCGCAACGCTGGTACCCCAAAGAGGAAATCCTGAAGAATTACCTGATGTGGCGGCTGGTCAGCCTTGATCTGACCCACGAGCAACAGCCGATCCACCGGGTGATCGCGCTCAAATTTCCCGCCTACGCCGTGCCCCACGAGCACAAGACGACTTGGCTCGTGCACCAGCTCCGGCAGGCCTACGAACTTTATGGCACCGAGTACAGCTTTTTCCAGAACAGCGATAAAGACCACGAGTTGCGCGCCCTCATCCGGCGCATGGATACGACGACCATCAGCGAATCCAGGCGTATCTATGCCATCTCGCAGAACGTCGCCGGCCGCCTTGGTAAGTTCAACCAAGTGGAAGCCCAAGTGCTTTACCCCCCACCTTCGATGGACGGGCGCTTTCGAAACGATGGCTATGGCGATTATATCCTCAGCGTGAGCCGGCTAAACCTGCTCAAACGCGTCGATCACCTCGTCAGGGCCATGGGCATGGTCAAGACCGCCGTACGGTGCCGCATTGCAGGGCGAGGCCCCGACCTGCAAGCTCTACAACAGCTGGCCGAGCAAGTCGGCGCGGCGCAGCGCATCGATTTTCTGGGCTTTGTAGCCAATGACGATCTTCTGGATCTCTATGCCAACTGCCTGGCTCTGTACTATGCTCCCCTGGACGAGGACTATGGCCTGGCCACGATCGAGGCCATGAAATCGTATAAGCCGGTCCTGACCACATCCGACAGTGGCGGCATCCTGGAATTCGTGAGCGATAGGGTGACGGGCTTTGTCACGCCCCCGACGGACCCTGCGGCCCTGGCGCAGCGCATCGATGAGCTCTATGCGAGTCGGCATCTGGTGAAGGAAATGGGGGCTGCGGCCGAGCAGTTGGTCGCCGGGATCACCTGGGACAAGGCGATCGACAGGCTCCTGGAGGATTGAGCATGCGTATCGCCCTCTTCACCCCACTCAGCCCCCAGCGTTCCGCCCTAGTGGACCTGATGGAGGGGCTCTTACCCTCGCTGGCAGAGACCTTCGACATCACCCTGGTGACCGATGGCAGCTACCGGCCAACCACCCACCTATGCCAGCCCAATAGCCTCCCCTGCGTGCCGTGGATCAGCTACGACCAATTCCAAGCGCATCCGCAGGATCACGACCTGGTCATCTATCAGCTGGGCGATGAGCCGAACGTCCACGGTTACATGTTCCACGCCCTGCACCGTTACCCGGGCCTGCTCTTCTTGCATGACCTGGTGTTGCATCATGCCATTGCCGAGTTGACCTTGAACCGCGGCAACCCGGATGCCTACATCGCCGAGATGCGCTACAGCTATGGCCGCGAGGGAGAGCGCCTGGCGCAGCAGGTGATGACAGGCCAGGGCGAGATGATCTTTAACCAGTATCCTCTCGTGGAGCGGGTGCTGGATAGCAGCCTGGGCGCTATCGTCTTTAACGACTATATGCGCGACCGCATTCACACCATGCGCCCCGAGATGCCTGTGCGACGCCTGGCCTATCACTTTCACCTGCCTGAGGGTTTTCCTGCCGACTTTGACGGTGCGGCATTCCGCCGCAGGCTGGGCCTGGACCAGCGCCCCGTCATCGCCACCTTTGGCTTGTTCAACTCTCAAAAACGCCTCGAGGTGAGTTTACAGGCCTTCAAGCGCCTGTTACGCCGCTTCCCCAACGCGGTGTATCTTTTGGTCGGCGCGCAGATTACGGACGTCGGCCTCCAGGCCAAGCTGGATGCCCTGGGACTGCAAAACAATGTGCGCTTGACGGGCTGGCTCGATGCGGCGGATTTCGTCAAGTATATGTTTGTGGTCGATGTGGCCGTACAATTGCGCTATCCCCACATCGGGGGGACGCCGTATACGCCGATCCGGCTACTCGGGCTGGGCGTGCCCACCATCATTAGCGATATCGAGCCGCTGGCCTCACTCCCTGCGGATAGCGTGGTGCGGATCGGCCCCGAGACGCCGGATGAGGAAGCCATTGTCTTTTCGGCAACCGACTATCTGCTCGCGCATCGGGATGTGGCCCTGGCGATGGGCGCCCGTGCACAAGCCTATGTAGCGGAGCAGCATAGCCTCGCTCGTACAAGCCAGCAGTACGTGGATGCCATTCAGGAGATCGCGGTCCGCCGTGATGCCCTGCGTGAGCAGATCGAGAGACGCCGCAGGGATGTTCATGCTCCGCGCAACGCGACGAGCCATCTCACGCGAGTGGCGGGCAGGGCACTGGCTGACCTGGGCGTTTTGCCATCCAACACGGATGCTCTGGCTTCGGTGGCCAGCATCATCCATGAGCTCGAGCGCTAAAGGGCGCCATAGACCATGCCCGAAACCGTGATGCCTGCGATAATCTACCTGGCCCTTCTGGCTGCAACCATCGCCGTAGGGAGGCTGCTGGCCGGCTCCCTGGCCAGGATACAAACGCACAGTGCCTTGGAGCGACTGTTGCTCTACTGGCTCATGGGACTGGTTGCCCTGTCGTGGGTAGGGACCCTTCTGGCCGCCATGGGCTCCTTTCGTTGGTGGATCGTCCTGGCCCTGGTGTTACTCCTGGCGGCGTGGACGGCCTGGCACACCCGCCGGCGTCACCTGGAGGTCCGAGCAACCGAGCCCGCGCCCCCGCGCACACCCTGGCCGGCGGTGTTACTCATCACCGTGGTGTTGATTGGCGCCGGATGGCTCTTTGCCCGGCCAGCCGAGAGTTACATGCTCACCGATGATTCGTCGGTGTATACCATCGCCGGTATCGTGTTGGCCCGCGATGGGACGCTTACCTTCGAGCCTGACCTTTTCTACAACTATGACGATCTCTCCGCGACGGGTGACTATTGGGATCCCTCGGCCGTACACCCGGAGAGCATCTGGGTCTCTCGGAAGGACTATCTACGGCAATTCGGCGAGGTGGAGATGGCGGGCGTGTTCTCTCGCCACTATGGCCCCTTTTTCCAGTGGACCATTGCTCGCCAGACCTTGGAGATAGGCTTCCTGCCTTTGCCCAAGGTGTGGATCGCGGCCGTCACGTGGCTCTTTGGCCCGAGCCGAGCGACCTGGTCGGTGCCGTTCCTCGGCCTCACGGCCATGGCAGGCCTCTACGGCCTAATCCGCAGAACGCTGGGCTGGCCTTCGGCGTTGGGCACTGTGCTGTTGCTGGTGACCAGTCTGCCGCAGATATGGTTCTCCCGCGTGCCCATGTCCGAAGCCCCCACCCAGGCCCTGTTGATGGCCGGGCTCTACCTCGCTGTGCTGGCGCGCCAGCAACCGCGGGGGTCGCCCCTGGCTCGTCCCCTGGCGATCTGGAGCGCCCTCGCGTTTTCCTCGCTCACCCTAGTGCGCTTTGAGGGCCTGCTCGTCCTGGCGCTGCTGGCAACCATGGTGTTGCTCCTGTGGCGCCGGGCGGGGGTTCCGCCCGAGGTGGCGCGCCCCTGGTTTGGAACCCTGGCCGTGGGCAGCCTATGCGGCTTTGTCGTGAGTGTCGCTGTCACGCCCTATTACTTTTTCACCCGGGCGGTGGCCCTTCTTGGCCCGACGACGGTCCGCGTGATCATCCCGCTCCTGGCTGCTGCGGTTGTTTTCCTGGTGCTTTCATACCGGCTCAAGCAGCAGGATGCGGCCCGCCTTCATTCGATACTCGATTGGATCGGGCGATACGTGCCGCTAGCGATCGCGGGCGCCTGGTTTCTGTGGGGCGCTATCGCCCTGGTGCAGCTCATCGCACGCCCGTGGGGTAGCAGCCTGGCGGGGTGGTTGGTGCAATACTGGACACGCCCCGGCCTGCTTTTGAGCGTCATCGGGGCGCTGGCATTCCTGGGGTACGCATATCGAGCGAGGCAGGGAGCTGAGCTGGCCGCGTTCCTGGGCCTGGCCGTGTTCGAGCTCTTGGGGTTCTCCATCAATCCCGTGGTCACGCCGGTACACCCCTGGGCTATGCGTCGCCTCGTGCCGGTGGTCATCCCGGGTCTGGTTATCGGTGCAGGCTCCCTGCTCGCCATGGGGCATGAATACATCGGCCTGATCCGGCACAAGGCGCGGCCGGCCCTGGACCTGGCCGTGCGGGTGCTCACAGTGGCCTCTGTAGGTCTGCTAGCCTTTGCCACCAGCCAGCGCAGCTATCCCCTACTATACCACCAGGAGCGACGAGGATTGTGGCGCGGACTGACGGCCTTTGCCCAGCAGCTGCCGCCCCATGCCGTGCTGTTGTTCGATGATACCACGGTCAGCCGCATATTGACGCCGCCGATGGAGTTGCTGTTCGGCCACCCGTCCTTCTTGCTGCAAGACACCGAGACTGTGCAAAGCGATGCGCCCGTCACCGAGCGACTGATCACTCAGGCCCTGGCGCAGCAGCGAGCGGTATACCTGGTCATCACCGAAGGGACACAGACCCAGCTG
>CAYQDH010000125.1:0-12160 GCA_964416075.1 uncultured Anaerolineales bacterium
GGGACTACATCGCAGCAGGGACGCAACGGGGGCCCGACTCCTCCCTCACTCTGCCCTCCATCGTGGTCAAGCTGAGCCTGACCGACCTGGAACGTACTGGCCGAACGGTCGGCAAAATCTACGCCTGGTCTTCGGTGGGCAGCATCGTCGGGACCTTTGCCACCGGATTTTACTTGATCTCCTGGTTTGGCACCCGCACCATCGTCCTTATGGTAGCCGCCGTATTGATGCTCATGGGCATCTGGTTCGCTACAGCGGGGCGTGGTAAGGGTCTAGTCATCGCTCTGGTGGCTGTTTTCTTTTCTTTGGGCGCAGTCGGATCCCTGGCGCAGGCCAACTACCTCTCTACTGACTGTCTGCGCGAGACCAACTACTTTTGCATCAAGGTTCACGAAAAGCAAGTTGGCAATCGCCAAGTGCGCGAGTTGGTCCTCGATCGGCTGGTTCATAGCTATTCGGATATCGAGGATCCCGCATTCCTGCACTATGGCTACGAGCAGACCTATGCCCAGGTGATTGCCCCTCTGATGGAGCACAAGCCCGGCCTGTCGGCCATGTTCATCGGCGGCGGTGGATACACCTTCCCGCGATATCTGGAAGCCAAGCTACCTGACAGCCACATTGTGGTCGCAGAGATCGATCCAGAGGTGACGGAAGTCGCCCATGCAATGCTCGGCCTGAGCCGTAACACCCGAGTGCAGACCGCCAACCTGGACGCTCGCATCTACCTGGAGTTGAATGGGCAGCCCGACTCTTATGACTTGGTCTTTGGCGATGCCTTTAACGACTATTCGGTGCCCTCTCACCTCACCACCCTGGAATTCGACCAACTGGTAGACAAGATTCTGCGCGAGGACGGCCTCTACGTCATCAACATCATCGATGGCGGCAAGCGCGGCCACTTTATGCGCGCTTATATCCACACTCTGCAGCAAGTGTTTCCCTACGTCGCTGTCATTCCTTCTGGGGGAGATTGGGAAGCGTCGGTGCGCACCACGTTTGTCATCGTGGCCAGCAAGCAACCCCTCCAATTGGATCACCTTCCGGTGAGCGAAACACCCCTTGCGCCGGATAATCTAGAGGCCTACCTCAATATGGAAGAGCCGCTAATCCTTACAGACGACTATGTGCCCGTCGATAATCTCCTGGCACCCGTGTTTGCGGATTCGCATCGCGGCTAGACAAGAGGAACGCTAATGGAACAAGGCTCGTAGGAACAGAAAAGGCGCCCACCTTGCCGGTGGACGCCTTGGTTCTTTTGTCAGAGGCGCCAGTCCAGCCTCCTAGCTAGGAGGCTGCTGCGCAGCCCCAAGCTAAGGCAACGTGGATCTGACAACGACAGCATCGGGCTGGACGGGTACGGACTGCACCACAGAGGCAGGCGCCATCGGCTCACGGGCCAGGGCGTCGGCGCGCAGCCAATACGACCCCAGCGCCAGAAGGAGCGCCAGAGTCAGAATAATCAGTACGGGCCACGAAGTCATACGCAGAACAGCCACCGTTGAAGCTCCCTTTTGCATCGCCGTATCTCCTTTGCCCGATGTACTCAATAATGAGGACGCCAAACCGCCCCACGAGTTCCAGATACGTCACTAGTATAGGGCATGATTGGATAGATCACATCAGCCACGAGGTCCATAGGCGATCGTACTTAAGTACGATGCTGGACCTGGCCAGATGGCCTAGTAGCAGAGGGTGTGGTTAGCAGATGTAAGGAAGCAAAAGGGCCGAAAAGCCAATCGGCCCGGAGCCGCGTTGTTGGAGGTTGTAGAACAGGCGACCTGGGCGCCTGAACAAAGCACAGCTAGACACCGCCATAGACACGTATGCTCGCCCCATTGATGCTAGCCGCCTCATCGCTGCATAGGAACAACATGGTCGCCGCCAGCTCATCGGGCTTGACCCACCGGGAAAAATCGCCGTCCGGCGTCTGCTCGCGATTTTCGGCGGTGTCGACGATGCTGGGCAATAGCACATTGGCGGTAATCCCCTGCCGCCGGTAATCCGCAGCGACCGACTGTGTGAGCGCCACGACGCCAGCCTTGGCGACGTTGTATGCCGCCTGGCGCGGCCCCGGTTGTTCCGCCGCCTTGGACCCCACATTGACGATGCGCCCCCAGCCTCGCTTGAGCATCGAGGGCAGCACAGCTCGGTTGATGAGAAAAGTGGTGGTCAGGTTCCTGTTCAACGCTGCCTGCCATTCCTGAGCGCTCGTATCGGCAAGCCGCTTCCCGCCGCTCCAGCCGCCCGCCACATTGAACAGAATGTCCACGCCGCCCCAGCGCGCCACGACCGCATCCACCAGGGCCTGCACCTCCTCGGGCACAGCCAGATCGGCAGCATAAAAAAGTGTGCGCTCATCGGCCAGTCTGAGCTCTCCAGCCAGCCCCTGAAGTGCGTCCAGACGACGCACCGTGAGAGCCAAGCGAGCTTCCGTCTCCGCCGCCTTGCGCACCACAGCCCGTCCCAAGCCCCCGGTCGCTCCGGTGATCAGTACGACCTTACCCTGCAATTGCGTCATATCACTTTCTCCTCACACATATTCCTCTCCAATCAGGCAATCACCTCGTGAGCCGAGGCCATGGGCCCAGTTTCGGTTTCCACACGGTCGGCTACCCTTGTGCCCAACAGCCCATGTCCGGACAAGTCGAATACCAGGGCTTCGGAATGCCGTCCCAGCGCCCGCGTCACGGCCGCAATACCGTTTCGCCAGCGCCTCATGTGCCCCCCTTCCAGCCTCCCGCACCAGTGCAGCACAAATATGGAACCACTCGGGGCACGCGGTGCCACCGCGTGCCCCAAGCCCTGTACAAGAACAGCCGTGAGCTATACCCGACCGAAACCAGGAGGGGCGCTCTCGATCTCCGCTGCCGTCACTTCACGGCCCAGATGGCCCGAGATAAAGACCCCTTCGGTGATGAATGCTGTGTTGAGCGCGATGCCGGCCGTGTCGATCAGTGGCACCCGTCCCAACTGTGCCGCAATCCAATGCGTTTGCGATTCGGTATAGTACGCTTCCTGAGGGTTGCACCGTTGCCAGCGGACATCCGCCTGCTTGACGTCGAAGGTGCCATCCATCTCCATGTCGGCCATCGTGGTATAGTAGGTCAAAGGGCTCACGCGTAGCCCGCCATGGCTGCCATAAATGTAGTCGGTATTGGGATCGTCACCGTGGATGGCCCAGGCTTCTTCCAGCAGAAACGTCACTCCCCCATCCAGGCGGGCTAAGCCCATGCCCAGCTCCTCCACATCGTAACCGCTATCCTGGCGGCGATCCTGATACATGTTGTCCAGCTTCTGGAATGTGCGCCCCGACACGGCCAACAGCCTTGGATTGCCAAGTAGGAAGAGCATCTGGCTGATGTGATACACAGCCATGTCGATCATCGCCCCACCGCCCGATGTGGAGAGATTCACAAAGGCGCGCGTGCCATAGCCATCCACGTAGGGTCGCCCGCGACGACGATAGTGGCTCGCCTTGGCATAGTAGAGGTCACCGAGATACCCCCCGTCGATGAGCCGCTTGGCGCCTCGTGTGTCAGCGGTGTAGATTTGGGCCAACTGCACGTGTAGCATCCTGCCCCGTGCCTTGGCTGTATCATAGATCGCCTTGGCCTCCGGATAGGTCCAGGACAGTGGTTTCTCGATGTAAACGTTCTTTCCTGCCTCCAAGGCATCGATGGCCACCTGCTTGTGCAGGCGGTTGTGCAGAATGATGTCCACCGAGTCGATATCATCGCGCGCCAACAACTCGTGATAGTCGGCATAGGTGTCGGCAACACCGTACTGCTGCGATATCCGAGTGCGCACCTCTTCTTTCAGATCGGCGATGGCCACGATCGTTGCATCGGGGACCTTTTGATAGTTCTGTACGTGGCGCTCCCCCTGCTGACCCACGCCGATAACCCCTACCCGTATCTTGTCCTTCATGTCATCCCTCCCGTCATCGTTGAGATTGTTGGGCCGCGCCCTGCCATTGCGAAAGCACAGCACCTATCTTGGCCAGTTGGATGCCGACCTGCGCGTATTCGTTCTCGGTCACATGATATTCGGCGCTGTAATAGCCCTGATAGCCGGCGTCGCGCAGGTTGGCCATCTTTTGCTCCAGTGGTCCCTCGGTGATGTTCCACGCGAAATGCGTGTGGCACACCCAAGGCGCCGCCAGCACGTCCGCCTGGTTCTGTTCCTCCGGCGTGCCGCTCCAGCCACCGATGTGGCACGATAGACCGAAACCGGGATGGTCCACCGCCTCATACAGCCTCTTCAGGTTGCTCCACGCTCGCTCGGGTCCCCAGTGATTCTCCGCGCCCATCCTCAAGCCGTGGTCATGCGCAAACTGGGCGTACTCCTTGTAGCGCTTAACGATATGGTCGAACTGCTCATCCGTCCAGGTTTCACCCCTGCTCCCCGCATCGATGCGCACAAAACACGCCCCGAGCGTCACAGCTGCCTTCAGGTGAGCCAGAGCATTCTGGTAGTTCTGCTCTCGCGCATTGGCATCATCCTCCCAAATGTGAGCCCGATCCACGCACAGGTCGGCCAGCACCATTTCGCGCTCGTCCAGAGCATCCTTCACCTTCTTCAGATAGTCGTCCTCTGTGCTGGGCAGAAACCCGTTCCAGATGTCGGCAGCGTTCAGGCCATAACGATACTTGCAGCTTTCCAGGTAGCCAAAGAGATCCATCTTGCCTTCGCCGAGCAAGCGGCGAAACGAGTACGAGAGCACCGAGATGTTCACTGCGCCATTCCTTTCTCCAGTAGCGGTCCTTATGTAGGGTTTTGATCCATTTCAATAACGACCTTGAGCGCCTCTTTGGCGCGCACTCGCCTGATTCCTTCATCGATCCGCTCCAGCGGCAGCCGGTCACTGACCCAATCCGCCAGCGTGACCTCACCACGGGCTACAAGCTCCAGAAGCTCTTCGTGGACCTCCTCCTCGCGTACCGCGATGTTGCGAACGCGCCCCTGCGCGTAGGCCTCGCGCACCAGGTCGCTGGGGGGATCATCCTCGCCCGAAACCCCATAGTTTGCCACCCATCCTTCGGACCGCACGAGGGCCAACGCATCTTCCAACGCATCTTTGCTCCCCACCGCCTCGATAGCGCGGTCAAACGCTCTCTCTCCAACCGCCTTGGCCTCGTCCTCGACGCCCGGCTTTTCGCCATACACATAGTTATTGGCCCCAAGCCTGAGCATATCATCACGCCAGCGTTCGCGCCGGCCGTAGACCACCAGCAAGTGCACCCCTAGCCAGTGTGCCCAAAAAGTGAACGCTCGCGCCACGGGTCCGGTACCCACGATGGCCACCCGCGAGTTCTGATCGACGCCCGCCCTGCGGATGGACGAAAGAGTCTCTTTCAGGGTAATAATCGCTGTCGCCTCCACGGGATCGATCTCTCGGGGCACGATCTGCTGCTTGGCCCACATCCCACCCGGCTTTTCACCTGGATGGTCCGCCTGCCAGGCCGCCAAATCCGTCACTAGGCCATACTCGGCCAGGCCGCCCCAGGCGGAAGCGATGCCCACCTTGCCATAGTCATACTCGGCTCCAGGGCGCAACACCCGCTGGCCGGGGGCGTAGACTTGCACCCGGTCGCCAACCTCGATCACTGTGCCCACGCTCTCGTGACCCAACACCAAAGGCAGCGGGATCTGTGAAACAAAGTGCCGATCGATGATTTTGACATCGGTCGAGTTGCAGATGCCACATGCTTCGATGCGCACCAGGCCTTGATAGGGCCCCATCTCGGGCATCGGCACTTCCCGCACCACAAGCTTTCCCGGTCCTTCAACGAGCACTGCTTTCACTGGGCTCTCCTCCCTGGAATAACGGTGCCAAACCTGACGGGGTGCGCAATACGGAGTTCCTATTGTGCGTCGGCCAAGCTTCTTGCCTTGCTTACTATCGCCGACAGCAAGTCGTCATAGGACTTGACGAACGCAGCCACTCCCTCATCTTGCAGCCGCTCGGTGATAGCATCGAGATCCACACCTAACTCAGCCAAGCGGCCCACTTGCAGACGGGCCTCCTCGACGCCCTGGTCCACCGTCAGCGCCACTTGCCCATGATCCAGAAAGGCCGCGATCGTTGGCAGCGGCATGGTATTCACGGTATCTGCGCCGATCAGCGTGTCGACATATAGCGTATCGGGATAAGCGGGGTTCTTGCTGCCGGTGCTGGCCCACAGGGGACGCTGCACTCGCGCGCCACAGGCAGCCAAACGCCCCCAGCGTGGTCCCGAAAACACACGGCGAAAGCACGCATAAGCCAGCTTGGTATTGGCTACGGCGATCTTGCCCTGCAATTCGGCCCGGCCCATCTTCTCCAGTGCCTTGTCCACCGCGGTATCCACCCGGCTGACAAAGAACGAAGCCACCGAAGCCACCAGTGACACATCGCCGCCCGTCGCCACGCGCTGCTCGAGCCCTGCAATGTACGCCTCCGCCACCGCTTCATAGTGCGCCAGCGAGAACATCAGGGTGACGTTTACGTTGATCCCCTCAGCAATCAGTGTGCGGATGGCCCGAATCCCCTCCCGCGTGGCGGGCACTTTGATAAAGAGGTTGGGCCGCCCCAGGCCATGAAAGAAGCGCCTAGCCTCCAGGATAGTACCCTCGGTGTCGTGCGCCAAGTGAGGGTTGACCTCCAGGCTCACATAGCCGTGCAGACCGTGGCTAGCATGGTAGAGCGGACGGAGCGTATCCAGCGCTCGAGTGATGTCTTCCAGCACTAGCGCCTCATAGATCTGCTCTGTCGTCTTCCCCGCTCCGCTCAAGGACCTGAGTTGCTCGTCATAGTCAGCGCCAGCAGAGATGGCCCGCTCGAAAATCGTCGGATTAGAGGTTACACCGAGGATCCCTTGGTCGAGCAGCTCCTGGAACTGGCCCGAGCCGAGCAAAGACCGCGCGATGAAATCGAGCCAGGGCGCCTGTCCCAAGGCCGCGAGCTCATGCAGCCTAGTCATGTCTTTTGCCTCCCGTCTGAAGCATGCACTCATCCTCACCAAAAGGTCGTGGCGAATCCACCACTCGACTCGATTGTACTTCGCTCCCGGACCTGGTCAAGCTTCCGAACGCGGCTGCATTTCGCCTTCGCCTGCCTCAAGAGCGCGCTTGCGGAGCAGCTGCACGGTGGCACCCAGACCCGGCGCCAAGGCTGGGCAAGCACCCTTGATTCCACTCACGACAGATGCTACAATCTCCCTACGTTGGCGATCCGGAGGGGTGAAACGTGATTAGCCTGCTAGATATTGCCGAGCGCACACGCAAGGGCGGCATCAGCGAGCTGGATATCCCTGCTCTAATGAAGATACTCTCTGTCAAGTTGGACGGGCAGCCCGTGGAACCCGGTCGCGACATCCGCGAATGTTGGGACCTCGCCCGCAACCGCCGCAATCATGGTACTTGGACCTTGGTCGCTCTGTGCAGCGAGAGCTCGCTGCCGACCTTGGCCTGGTTTTTGAGTGAGGTACTGAGATGCTCAGTCTGCTTGATGTAGCCGAGAGAACGCGCCAGGGCCCGCGGATGACCGAAATGGACTGGAACATGGGCCTGTATGCCAAGATGAACGAGCTCGCCGAGCGATTCCAGATCATCGTGCCCGAGAACTCATGGGACCATTTCTGCAACCACGACGACGCGCTGGCCGAGCGTGCCCTACAAGCGGGGATCGCCTTTGTCGTCGAGCGGGGCACCTATTGCCTGCAGACTGAACGAGTGGTGCAGTTCAGCGAGGACGAGGTGCGCGAGACGGTTGGCGCGAGTCCGCACCAGGTGGTGATGGGCGAGGGAGATGAGGCCCGCGTACACGGACAAGGTCCCATCAACCTGCCCCGCTACAAAGGCACTGGCTACCTGCACGGGCCTTTTGAGGACGAGATCGCCCTGGACGTGATCAAGTGTTATATCGAAACACTAGGAGTTGATGGCCTGGAGGGTTATAACTTTCGCCAGATAGATGGCCACGAGATTCACGGCGTGCCCCTGGAAGTGGCTGCCGCGAAGCGCCAGGTGGCCCGCCTGCGCCAAGGTTTTTGCCAGCTGGGCCGTCCGGGGATGGCCGCCATCTTTTACCCCATCAGCACCGCTGATGCTGTGCTCACCGCGGCCATCGACCCCTTAAAGGGCTTGCGCCCTACCGACGGGGTTCTTCTGTCGCCTTTGCCCGATGCCAAGCTAGACCTGGACGAGCTTACCGCGGCCATCGTGCACGAACAATATGGCACGCGGGCCATCAACGGCGGCAACTATAGTATGGCGGGAGGTTTCTGCGGAGGCATCGCCGGCGCCATCATCGAGACGATCGCCAAGGCCATCATGGCCTGGATGACGCTCCGCGATATCTTTAATGGCGGCGGCATCGGTAACACCCTCTCGATGCGCCAGAAAAAGATCGTGGTCCAACCCATCCTGGATTGGGGCTCCTCGGTCTGTGCCCAGGCGCTCGGCAGGCTCAATCCCCTCTGGGGCGGGCGCGGCGGAAGCACTTCAGGCGGCATTGGCTCCAGCTCCGGGCCAGGTAGCCGCACCCATCTGTGGGAGCTGAGTATGGGCGCCATCGGTGCGGGCGTGCTAGAGGGCTCGCCCAGTGGTGGAAGATGGCATATCACCACCGTCATGAATGCCCGTCATACGCCCTACGAGACCATCTTCGCCCGCCAGGTCGCAGAGGCCGCGCGACGGGCAAAGATCAGTCGAGGGGACCTACCCGAGATCATGAAAAAGCTCACGCCCACATTGGAGGCCATGCCCGTGCAGCCGGGTCGCGACATCCGCGAGTGCTACGACCTTAAGCACAACCGCCCCCTGCCCTGGTATGAGGAGCTCGGCCGCTCCGTGCAACGCGAGCTGGCCGCCGAATACGGGCTACACTTTGAGCCTTGATCCCGATCCGGAGCTGCAAACCACCCTGGGCCGGTTGGGTCACACGCTGTCTCTGCCACCGAGAAAGGAGCTGTAATGTCGGACCGAGAAGAATTGCTACGGAAGCTCGAAGAGGCCATTCTGGCCTGCGATTCCGGGCGGGCGGCGGCTGCGGCCCGGGAGATCGTCGCTGCGGGATTGGACCCGGTCGACGCGCTAAATAGCACAGTGTCCGCCACCGCCGCGCAGGTGGGTGAACGTTTCGAGTCGGGGGAATATTACCTACCCCATCTGGTCATGGCCGGCAACGCTATCGAGGCGGCCAGCCAAGTTCTGCAAGAGGCCGTCCCCTCCGGGAAATTGCCCCAGAAGAAGGTGGTCGTCATCGGCACCGTAGAGGGCGATATGCACAGCCTAGGCAAGAATATCGTGGCCATGATGTTGCGCGCCTCCGGGTTCGAGGTGCACGACCTGGGGGTCAATGTGCGCAGCAGCGCCTTTATCCAACGAGCCCAGGAAGTGGATGCTGACATCATCGGCCTTTCCTGCCTGATGACCACCACACTCCCCTACCAGCGCGAAGTGCTCGAAGACCTCCAGGCCCAAGGATTGCGCGATCGCTTCAAGGTCCTCATCGGCGGCGGCCCGGTGACATCGGCCTGGGCGGAGGAGATCGGCGCCGACGGCTATGGCCGCGATGTCACGGAGGCGGTGCAGGTGGCCAAACTCCTCGCCGGATTGTAGCCTCGAATTCTCTGCAAGGAGCCCGAGTGATGCTCAGCTTATTGGATATTGCCGAGCGTTCGCAGAGCGGTCCCAAGATGTCCGAGATGGATTGGGATATGGGCCTCTTTGGCAAGATCACCGAACTGGCGAACAAGTACGAGATACGGGCGCCCGCCAATGGAAACTGGTTCAACGTAGACGAAGACCTTCCGCGGCGCGCCTTTGAAGCGGGCGTGGACTTGATCAGCGAGATGGGCGTCTATTGCCTGAGCACCGGCCGTGTGGTGCGATTCACCCGCGACGAGGTGCTCACGGCCATCCGAGAGGCGCCCAATTCGGTCGTCATGGGCGAGGGCGCGGACCGACGCACCTTTCGCCAGCATCAGGTGGAGGGCAGTGAGCCACTCAATGTCTGCCCTGGCCACCATGCGCCCTTTACGGTAGACCAGGCCCCTTGGATCGTCGAGAGCTTTGCGCGCCTGCCGCGTGCCGATTTCCTAGAGGGGTTCAACTTTACAGAGGTCGACGGACGCGAGATCTTTGGGCTGCCTATGGAAGCATATGCCGTGCGCCGACAGATGGATTACCTGCGCCAGGGAATCCGCCGAGCGGGTCGGCCCGGCATGGCCATCGTTCTCTATCCCATCAATACTCGGGTCGGCGCCTTGCTGGCGGCCCTCGATCCCGATCACGGCTTGCGCCGCACCGATGGCATGCTCCTCTCGGTGCTCCCCGATCTAAAGATAGAGCACGACCTCCTGACCGCCGCTATCGTCGGTCACGACTATGGGCTCTTTACCCTGAGTGGCAGCTTTAGCATCGTGGGAGGATTCTGCGGCGGCGTAGAAGGGGCGATCATCGAGGGGATCGCCAAGCCGCTCGCTGCGATGCTGGTATACCGCGACTATATCAATTATGTGGGAGTGGAGCATGCCAGCGGCGTGAGCGTGCGCAAGATCGTGTTTCAGCCCGTGTCCTGGGCCCGCTCGGTCGTTACTCAGGCACTGAATCGCCACTCCAACACCATCTGCATGGCCTGGATCATACCCACCTCGGGTCCCGGCACCGAGGCCAACCTCATCGAAGTGGCGATCCGCAGTATCGAGGCCCAGGTCAATGGAGGCAAGCTGTATGCCATCCGTCACAGTCGGGCGCAAATGAACGCCGGCCAGACCCCCCTGGAGGCTGAATGGATGGTGGAGGTAGCCGATGCCACCCTGCGCGCCGGGCTTCGCCGCGAGGAGGCTGGGCGCATCTGTCACGCGCTGGCCCAAAGACTCGTGGGCCGCCAGCCCGAGCCGGGCCACACCATCGCCGAGTGCTACGACCTGCTGCACCACCGTCCTTTTCCCGCCTACGACCGCATCTATCGGCAACTAAAAGATGATCTCTCCACTCTGGGGCTGGATTTCCTCTGACCAGAGATAGGACGTAGCATAAGCCGCATACAGAATTGACAGGGGGCCTCGCCGATAACTCGCGGCGAGGCCCCCTTGGCCATGCTCTCTTCAGGTCGACTCGGATCAGGCCTTCAGCATGCTCGCTACCATAGCACGCTCCTCCAGCAACTCGGCAGTGGTGGCGGCCAATCTTTGGCGGGCGAAATCATCCATGTCCAGCCCTTCTACCACCTCATAGGCGCCGCCTCGAACCGTGACCGGGTAGCTGTAGATCACGTCGCGAGGTGTATCGTATTGTCCGGTGCCTAGGATGCCCATGCTCACCCAGTCGTCTTCTGGGGTGCCATGGTACCAGCTCTGAACATGGTTGATGACAGCGCTAGCCGCACTGGCAGCGCTACTCTGTCCGCGAGCCTCGATGATGGCCGCTCCCCGCTTCTGCACCAGGGGAATGAACGTTTCCTTGATCCAGGCATCATCGCCAATGACTTGCGCGGCCGGTTGACCCGAAATCCTGGCGTGGATAGCGTCCGGATACTGCGTGCTGCTGTGATTCCCCCATATCGTCACCCGGCTCACCTCCTTCACCGGAACACCGGCCTTGATCGCTAACTGAGCAGCAGCCCGATTCTGATCCAGGCGCGTCATCGCCGTGAAACGGTCACGCGGAATGTCCTGCGCATGAGACATGGTCACCAGACAATTAGTGTTGGCAGGGTTGCCGACCACCACCACCCGAACGTCGGGTGCTGCCCCCTTGTTCAGCGCTTGTCCCTGAGCTACAAAGATTGATGCGTTCAGGTTCAGGAGATCAGCGCGCTCCATACCTTTGCCCCTGGGCCGCGCCCCTACCAGTAGCGCCCAATTGACGTCCCGGAAGGCTACAGTGGCATCATCGGTGAGGACCGTCTCAGCGAGCAGCGGAAACGCGCAGTCACTGAGCTCCATAGCCACACCTTCCAGCGCTTTCATGGCGGGCGTGATTTCCAAGAGCTGCAGAGCGACGGGTTGATCTGGACCAAAGAGATCACCATTGGCAACGCGGAAAACAAGCGCATAGCCAACGTTGCCGGCTGCCCCTGTCACAGCAACGCGAATCGGTCTTTTCATGCTTTCCCTTTCTATGACGAGGTATTCTCGTGGCCATCGCTAGTAATACGTGTAGCGTGACG